>JAUYTF010000503.1 GCA_030695285.1 Eubacteriales bacterium
TGTGCGCCTGATGCCGGCGCGCTTCGCCGCGCCGAACGCAAGCGCTCCGGCATAGACAGCGAGCGTAACAAACGCCATCACCAGCACAAAAACAGGCTCGCCCCAGGCGTAGAAGACCAGGGAGCCAATCAAGAGCACCGCATTTCTCCAGCGAATACTGCGGAACGCAAAATACACCGCGAGCATTGCGGGCAAGAACAGCAGCAGAAATGTCAGGCTCGAAAACACCATGTGGGTATTATATCACAAAGAATTCACTCGTTTCCAGAATGAACCCTTCTTTGAAAATGTGCTAATTCTTTCTGCAAGGCGGTGTCAGTTAAATTTCTTATATTCTTCTGCATGCAATGAGATGGTATAATGAGTTTTGAAAAACATGGAGGAGCAAAAGCATGAAGCAGGCAGTCAATCCGAAAAAGAGAAGAATTATTTGGATCATTCTTGTCTCTGTAGTGGTTATCATCGGCGCAATCGCTGGCTTCCTCCTGCTAAGCGCACCTAAGGAGAATCCAGTGGAAAACATGACATTTGAGCAATGTCTCGCCTACACGACCAAGGACACGCCGCACGCGAAGGTTGGCGTCGTCGTGCTGCAAAACGGACAAGCGAACATCTCGTTTTATGGAAACAACGCCGGGCGGATACCATATGAGACATATGAATTCGAGATCGGTTCGCTGACAAAGACCATCACAGCGGCGCTCGTCCTGCGCGCCGTGTCCGAAGGCGCGCTTTCCCTCTCGGACCCCGTCAACCGTTTTGTTCTACTGCCCGATCAGGCGTATTACCCGACCATTGAGCGGTTGCTCACGCACCAGTCGGGATACAAGAACTTCTATTTTGAACGCCCGATGTTCGCTAACTTCCTCTCCGGCGAAAACAGTTTCTACAACATCTCGCAAGGCACGCTGCGCCGCCGTGTCGGGAAAGTTCACCTTCAGGATCGCGACTACCCCTTCTCCTACTCCAACTTCGGCATTTCGGTTCTGGGGCTTGTGTTGGAGGACGTGTATCAAACAAGCTACACCGAGCTGGTCAATGCCTTTGTACAGCAGGAGCTCGGCATGCAGCATACGCGCGTTTCTGACGGCACGGGAAATCTCTCCGGATACTGGAACTGGGCGGAAAACGACGCCTACATGCCTGCTGGTGCGCTGATTTCTACCGCGGATGATATGGCGCTGTATGCGCGGGTCATGCTGCAAGGCTCGCCAAACTATCTCGCGCAGGTGCAGAAGCCGATTGCGAAGGTCAACGCCACAACGGATCAACTCGCCAGTCTTAGTATCCGCATGGATTCCGTCGGCGCGACGTGGATAATCGATGATGAGTACGGCATCGTCTGGCACAACGGTGGCACGAGCTATTTTGCATCCTATCACGGTTTTGATCCGGAGCGACAAATTGCGGTCGTCATCCTCACCAATCTTTCGCCGGGCTATCGCATCCCCGCGACGGTGCTTGGCGCGAAGCTCTTGATCGAGCTGCAGAATCAAGCCGGATAGATTGCAGTAGGAATGAAAATTCGAAAGCAGATAAAAAACAACATTCCCAATGCGCTGACCGTTTTGCGAATGGTGCTTGCGGTTTCGCTTGTGTTTCTTCCATTGCTTTCGGGGTGGTTTCTAATCGTCTACCTTCTGGCAGGTCTGAGTGATTTGCTGGATGGATTTCTGGCGCGGCGCTTGGGCGTCTCCAGCCGCTTTGGCGCTATGCTGGACAGCACCGCAGATTTTCTGCTCTGCGGCGTGCTGCTCTTTCTCTTTCTGCCGGCGTTTCACTGGCCTCTCTGGGCGCTTCTGTGGGCTGCCGCAATCGCGCTGCTGCGCTTGACTGCGCTTGCGATATGTTATGTCAAAATCCGCAAGCTTGCTTTTTTACACACTTACACCAACAAAGCAACAGGATTTCTGCTGCTCTGCTTCCCATTCCTGCTTCGTTTTCTGGGGCTGAACGCAACTGCGATTTTACTCTGCGCGGTGGCAACGGTGTCTGCCGCGGAGGAGCTGGTCATATTGCTTACATCCGGCGCACTCCGGCTAAACCGGTCATCGATTTTTTCAAAATAGCCGCACTACTCCTGCGCTGCACCGGCAATCGCTTGTGTTAGCGCGTTTTCCACTGCCTTTAGGAATGCGTTTTGGTCGAGCGTTGCGCCGGACACGGTATCGATTTTGGGGCTTTGCGCGGCGATCACTTCGCTTTTGAGCGTTTCGCTGAGCTCAGGCCGCTGTGTTTTGACCACGTCGATATTTACAATCGCGTGGTTTTCTACCGTGACCTCTACGGTATTCGTAAAGCGAAACCCGTTGTATGTCCCCACATATGTTCCATTTGGAACCTGCTGCAGATCGATATTCTCAATTACAATCCGCTCGGTCTTCCCGATGCCGAGAAACGCGATCATGACAATGAGCGCAATAAACGCGCAGAATGCGATGCCAAACCACTTGAAGAACCGCTTCATGCCCTATTCTCCTTCAGCGCTTCCGCGCATTTTCTTGAAATAAATTCAATCTGCGCATCTCGTTGCTCGCTTGACCAGTTGACAACTCCCATCGGAACTGCCGTAACGCTCCTCGATTTTAGAAGCATCAGCAGCTGCTTCATCGCGCGATTACCACCCATCCAGGGTTTCTTGAAGTGCTGCGTGATAAAGCACATCGCCGGCATACTCCTGATCGTTCCAATCTGCCTTAGATACATCGCCATGGCTGGGTCAAGCGAAAAGGCTTGCACCGGCGCACCAAAGATCACAGCATCATAGACGTTCGGATCGGGCGATGCGGTGAGCTGTAACGGCGTGTTTGAAGTTTCCCCGCTCGTCTCTGCCTGAAAACGTTTGACGCTTACCGTGTTCCCTTGCAATTCCAACGCTACTTTGATTCGCTCTGCAACCTGAAGCGTGTTGCCTGTTTTTGAGTACACAATGATTCCGATGTTCATAATTCCCTCCTGTTACCAATAATGAAATCTGTAGCTGTATCTAAATCTTGGTAGAATGATTCTGTTGAAAGTCCATTGCTGGAAAAATACAACGCAAGTAACCCATGCATGGTGTAAATAATAGTTTTTGCCGCAGTTACAACATCCTCGCGCCGCAGCAAGCCGTCTTCTACAAAAGTGCTGTAAGCGAAATGCCAACCGTCCTGAAACTGCAGATCGTAGTTTGGAACGGGCTCATTTTCAAACCGATAGGCATAGAAAAAGTGGTAGACATGCGGTCTGTCCAGATAATACTGCGCATAGTCGCGATTAACCCGCTTGAGATCCTCCACCGTGCGAAACGGCGACGGGTCCGCCTGCGTGAGATACGCGGAGACATCCCCCACCATGCTTTCTTTTGCCGCCAAAAGCAGCGCATTCAGATCTAAAAAATAGTGGTAGATGGTCGCGTATGAATACCCTGTCGCTTGTGCAATTTTTCGCACAGAAACAGCATCCACGCCGTCGCGCAGAATAATTTCCTTCGCGGCTTGCACAAATCCGCATCTGACCTGCTCGTTTTTCAGCTTTGCTTGTTCTTCGGCCGACATTTACTCCTCGTTTCTCTAACAGTGTTATTTCCTTCTAACATTGTTAGATTACCAGTTTTCATTTTGGAAGTCAATCAAATGTATGAAAAATAAAACCCGAAAGCGTTTTGCCTTCGAGTTTCTGATTGCTGTTATATTTTGTGTAGGGATATCACTTTTTAATCGACTCATTTGATCAGTTCAGATCGATCAATTTTGCGCTGATGCCGTCCAGCGCGTCGAGGTCTTTGACCAGCTGCTCGATCTCCGCTTTTTCGCCGTATGGCTGGAGGATGATCAGCCCGTCGGTGGCGCACAAATCTTCGCTGACTTCGTGCAGGCCAAGGCGCGCTTTGATCTTGCAGCCGTTTTCGGTCAATACCTTTTGAAACCGGCTCGCGTTAGACGTTCTGTTGTCCATGCGGACGCCGATGACGTAGTAGTAGGACATTGTGTTCTCCTCCTTGATGATTCAACTGATAGATAGATTATTAGAACTTACATCGCCTTATCATGTTGAATCGGTACAATATTGTCTAGCTGATCCTGAATTTTTTCGCGCGCCATTTCCGTGTCATATCTGTTCTGCACGCGCAGCCAGTAACCGCTGGATAAACGAAAATACTTGCAGAGCCTCAAATCCGTGTCCGCAGTAATCGAACGTTTTCCAGCGACAATATCGCCAATGCGCTGCGCGGGAACGCCGATTTCTTTTGCAACTCTGTACCTCGTGATACCAAGAGGAAGTAAAAACTCTTCATTTAGCAGCTCACCCGGAGTCACGGGTGCGATTTTGCTTGCTCTACTCATTACTATCTTAGATTCCCCTTTCTCAGTGATAATCACAAATTTCTACTTCAGCTGCACCCCGCGATGTCCAAACAAAGCAAATGCGATACTGATCGTTGATTCGAATGGAATACTGTCCCAATCGGTCACCTTTCAGTTGCTCCAGATGGTTTCCCGGCGGAACGCGCAGATCATCAATTTTCTCTGACACATCCAGTTGAATCAGCTTTCGCAAAGCAACGCGTTCAATTTGCGCAAAACGCGCAACGCGCTGTAAATGCGCCAATCGTTCCGTATCTTTGTCTGCAAATGATACGATCATGTGTTTATAATAACGTTGTTCGTTAT
>JAUYTF010000003.1 GCA_030695285.1 Eubacteriales bacterium
CCGCTGACGGACTCCACCTTCCCGCTCAATCCCCGTTCGACCGAAGCGCGCATGACTTCGAGGTTTTTCTGCATTTCGGCGATGATGTCTTCGCGCCGCTTGTCGCTAAGCTTTTCCTCGCGGCGGATCATCGCCTCGTAGATGGGGATATCGTTTTCCAGGCAATAGCGGCGCAGGGATTCACCGTTTGTAAATGCATCGGATAACAGCATTGTCTTCTCCTCCCTTACACCACGAAGAGTTTATTGATCCCGTCGCACAGGCGCAGAATCATATTCTGCATGTCCTGCGTCACGGGTTGATCCGTCTCTATTGTCATGTACGCGTCCTCACCTTTTCCGTGACGGAACACCCGCATAAACGCGATATTTACGTTCAGCTGCGCAAGCACGTGCGACACCTCTGCGATCACGCCCGGCTGGTCGTTGTGCTGAATGATCAGCGTCGGATACTCGCCAGAGAACTCGACTGCGAGTCCGTTGATCTCCGAAATGCGTATGTTTCCGCCGCCGATGGACTGCCCGACCACGTCCGTGATCTGCCCCATCGAGCCGGTGATGACGATGCGCGCGGTGTTCGGGTGCTTGGGCGGCTCGTCCGAAAACTCGACGGAAACAGGAACGCCCTGCTCCCGCGCGACGGAGAACGCCTCTTTGATGCGCGGTTCGTCCGGATCCATGCCCAGCGCGCCCGCAACGAGTGCTTTGTCGGTACCGTGGCCCTTGCCCGTCTCTGCAAACGAGCCGAAGAGGGTAAACGCGGCTTCCGACACATCCTCGCCCGCAATCTTTCGCGCAATATGTGCGAGGCGCACCGCGCCCGCCGTGTGCGAGCTGCTTGGCCCCGTCATGCGCGGGCCGATGATGTCAAACACAGAAAAATCGTCCATCTTTTCGCTCCAGTTATTCTATTGCTCATTTCAATTGCTTGTTTTTGAATTAAAATAGTTCTTCTTTAACAAAGTATACTCGCATTATTTCTTGGAATAAAAGTAACAGTCGGCGCGGGATAACCCGCGCCGACTGAAAGGATTGCCGCGCACCCGAACTTTGACAAACACGCCTCCGGGCGACGCTCCGACAGGTTGCTCCTTTCAGGCTGCTCCGCGGCACATCGCGATTTCCGCTGAATGCTGCTTCCGTCAGGACCTGACATGGTTCACGGCCTGCGATTGCACGGGACCCGACGCTCAACGCCCCTTATCGGGATCTGGCCCCACAGGCGCTTGCCGGGGAACGGGACTTCCACCCTGCTGTAGCGGATTGCAGGTACAGGGCACCGCTATCTCCCCGCTTAGCGCGGCAAACTGGATGACAAACTGATTGTATCATACCGCGCTGATAAAAGCCAAACGAATTTTAAGGCACGCGCATGAGAGGATAGCAAAATAATGACTACTGCTTCGCAGATAGCTTTTCCAGTGCGTAGGCGGCCGCAACGCGAACACCCTCCCGCTCGTCGGTAAGCCACGGCTCTATCAACAAAACCAGATCCGTTCTCCCATGATTCGCCGCAATTACGCAGGCGTGCTGAATGATTCGTCCCTGTTTGTTTAGATTTTTTCCGACGATCTCCAGCGCAGGCTTCACGTTCCCCCGCAAAAGATCCTCTAGCCGGAACGCGTCCGGCATCTCGGCTTTCCGTTCGATTCCCGCGTTATAGGGGCACACATTTTGGCAAAGCTCGCAACCGAGGATGCAGGTCATGGCGCTCATCACCCATGGTTCCATAGGGTCGCCGCCCATATAGGCGCGCGCGCATGTATGAAAGTCGTAGCCGCTCTCGCTGATTGCTCCGCTCGGACAAATCCGCTCACAGGCGTGGCAGCTTTTGCAGCGCGTTTCGCGCTCTGCTTGCGCAGGCGTATAAGCAGGCTCCGGCAAGGCGGTAAGCAGCGCCTGTACCGAATAGCGCGTGCCGAAATCCGGAAGTAGCGTCAGCCCGTTTTTTAGCGGCGTCCCGATGCCGGTTCGTGTCAACAGCTCGCGAATGGGCACATACGCGCGCTCAGTCGGTATGCCATTTGCGCGCAACTCCACTATAAGCTTGCCCGCCGCATGGTATGCGGCGTTGCTCGCAGGATAGTTGCCAGAAAAGGGGATTTCGTCGCGATATGGCTGATACGGGTACACCAGCGCGAGAATCGCATTCGCCCAAGGCGCTTTTTTTGAGATGTCCGTTGTCAGGCCGCTTGCAGCCAAATGCAAAGCGCCGTCTTGTAAACGGCGCTCATAGTGAACAAACGGTTCGGTTGTGAAAACGAAGCACGCGGCAAACCCATGCTCTGCTGCAAGCGCTTTCACGTCCATAGAACATACCTCTCACCACAGCATTATGAATAGTATAACACAAAATGCTGTTTAAAAGGCACG
>JAUYTF010000015.1 GCA_030695285.1 Eubacteriales bacterium
CGTGCCGGAGCGAATCATCGTATTCAACGCCGGCATGAAGATCGCCGAGGGCACCTATCAGCAGATCATAAGCGACCAAAACGTGATCGACGCTTATATCGGAGGGGAAGACGAGTGAGTATGGAAGAAATGAATCTCTTAAACGTCAGCGGCCTTTACACATCCTACGGCCGTATCCCGATGCTGATGAACGTTTCTGTAGAGCTCAACGAGGGCTGCGCATGCTGCGTGCTTGGCGCAAACGGCGCTGGGAAGAGTACACTGGTCAAGGCCATCCTAGGCATGGTAAAAGCGGATCAGGGCAGTATTATTTTCAAGGGGCAGGATATCACCTCCTGGTCGACGTATAAGCGAATCGCTGCGGGTATCCAGGTCGCGTCCGCCGCCACAGGGACGTTCACCAAGATGAGCGTAGAGACCAACCTCAAGCTAGGCGCATACAACATCAACGACCCGAAGCTCCTTGCCGAGCGGCTTGAGGAGATCTATACTTCGTTTCCCGTGCTCAAGGCGCGTCTGAATCAAAAGGCCGGAACGCTCTCGGGCGGTGAACGTACGATGCTTGCCATTGCGCGCGCGGTCATCAACAAGCCCTCGTTGCTGATCATGGACGAGCCGTCGCTGGGACTCGCGCCGATCGTGGTCGACGAAGTGTTTCGCATCGTGCGCAGACTCAACAAAAACGAAAAGATCACGATCATGCTGGTTGAGCAAAACGCCAAAAAGGCGCTGTCCGTCTCCAACGCCGGCTACATCATCCAAAAAGGCCAGATCATTTTCTCGGGAGACACCGAAACACTCAAGAACAGCGAGTTTCTCGAAAACCCAGTCATGTAGGCTATATTTTGCCCGTACAGGGCAAGTAGCAAATAATTTAAGGAGAAAAGCAATATGAAAACACCCCGTTGGATCGCGTTCATCATGACCCTGATGATGGTTGCTGCAATGTTTGCTGGTTGCGCCAAGCAGCCCGTAGCAGAAACGCCAACCGCACCCGCTGTCGAAGCGACGACGACCGAAGCGACCGCCGTGCCCGAAGAGGTTGGTTACACCGGCCCCGAGGTGGTAACGCTCGGCTTCCTCTCCCCGATTACCGGACCCAACGCGGCAGAAGGCGCCGCAGCACGCAATGCGTTCCAGATGGCCATCGACCAGGCGAATGCATCGGGCGAATTCCCCTATGAGATCAAGACGATCATCATCGACGACCAGAGCGACGCTTCCGTAGGCGTTGCAGGTGCGCAGAAGATCGTCGCCGACAGCACCGTTGTTGTCGCGACCGGCCACTGGAACTCCGGCGTTGCCGAAGCGACCATTCCCGTATTCAAGGACAACGAGATCCCGCTGCTGATCTGGGGCGCGATTCGTCAGAGCCTGACCAGCCCGGATAACTACCCGTGGATCACGCGCTCCGCGCCGACCGCCGTTCAGGAAAACGAGCCGCTTGCCAAAGCGGTGCTGGACGACATGGGTTACAGCAAGGTCTTTATCGTGTCCGACGTGACCTCCTATGGCGAGGGCAACGTGTCTGCATTCAGCGCAGAACTCACCGCGCGCAACCTCGTGCCCATGGGCATTGAGAACGTGCAGGAAGGCGCAGTCGATTTCCGCGCAATCATCAGCAAGATCAAAGACACCGGCGCGGACTGCGTTTACTGGGGTGGCGTTGTCACGGAAGGCTCGATCCTCAAGCAGCAGATGCATGAAGAAGGCGTTGAGGCGCTGTTCTGCGGCATCTCCGGCAACTATTCGGCAGACTTTTTGAAAATCTCCGCCGAAGCGGCAGAAGGCGCGCTGATCGTTAAGCCCGGCGTCGTGCTGGCCAGCACCGAAGCCGGAACCAAGTTCGTGGATGATTATACCGCCGCAGGATTTGCCGAGCCGGTCGGCGCATACACCCCCTATGCCTACGAAGCCGCGCTGATTCTGCTCGCCGCACTCAAGACCTGCGGGAGCGACATCACACCGGAAACCATGCGCGATGCGATCAAGGATGGCACGTTCACGGGCATCATGGGCACGACCACATTCAACGAGTTTGGCCAGACGACGCTGGTCGCGGCCTACCTCAATGTTGTGCAGGACGGCCAGTGGGTCGTTTATGACAACTCCGAATACGTCACCGGCGCGCGCGCCTTTGCAGGGAAATAAGCGCAGCGCTGCAACTAAGCTTACCTTGTGAACTCAGCGTGTCCCGCGCCTATCTAGGCGCGGGACACGCAAAACCCAGAGCGCAGAGAGCCTTCTCCAGAACGTCCGGGGGCTCGAGCACCTTTTCCAGCCCCTCATGATGAAAGGAGTCGTCACAGTTTTATGGAAATGTTTTCTAGTCTTCTTGTCAGTGCGATTCTGATGGGATGCACATATACGCTTGTCGCGATCGGCTATTGCCTGTTTTTCGGCGTGCTGGATGTCGTCGTATTCTGCTGTGGCGATATCGCGATATTCGGTGGGTTTTCCATCATCGGCGCATATACCATCCTTTACAGCGCAGGCGTGCTCCAAGCGGTACCCGCCTTCGTTGCGGTGCTCATTATGCTGACCATCGCCGCGATCCTATGCGCAGCGCTTGGGTTGATTGCGTATCAATTCTCCATCAAGCCGTTTGAGAAGTCATCCACGCTCATGCCGCTGCTTTCCACGATCGCATTGGGCGTTGTCATCAAAGAAGTGCTGGGCCTCGTTTTCCAGCCTGTTGTCAACAGCATCGCAGCTGTTGTGACAAGCGTGGACGATCCGCTCAGCGTCGTCGGCGGCCGGAATCCGCAGGCCATGCCAAACCTGATTGCGGGCAGCGGCTCGACCGACGAGCGCAATCTGATCATCATCGCTGTCACGCTTGCGATATTGATCGCGCTGTTTCTGTTCCTGAATAAAACGAAAATAGGCCTTTCCATGCAGGCCATTTCGCAGAATAAAGAGCTCGCGCTCATGACAGGTGTCAACGTCAAGCGCACGATTACCGCTACGTTTATCATCGGCGGCATACTCTTGGCAGTCGGCGGTTTTCTGCTCTCAAGCTATCAAACCATCATTCGCTTCGACGGCGGTGCTATGTATGGCAGCAAGGGCTTCTCCGCTGCTGTTGTCGGCGGCCTGAAGAACACCTGGGGCGCCGTGATCGGCGGTATGTTGCTCGGCTTTGTAGAGGTCTTTACGGCAGGCTATATCCCGGGCGGTACGCAATACCAGAACATCATCGCGTTCCTGGTCGTCATACTGTTCATCGTGTTCCGCCCTGAGGGCATCATCGGCGAGAAGTCGATCGAAAAGGTGTAAAGGGGAGCAACTATGAAATCGTTTGCAAAAAAGCTGAACACCCCTTGGGTCATCGTGTTGTGCAATTTCGTCATCGCGGCGCTTGTGCACGCGATACTGATTGCGGAGTTCGCCGTCAGCCTCGGGCTGATGGTCGCTGTCGTCATCGTTATGCTGGCGCTCGATCGCTATGGAATCATCCATGCGTTGTTTGAAGCGTACACCGCGCAGAAGAAAACTGCTATCATCTCCGGTATTTTTCTGGTCATCGCCATACCCATAAGCCTGACGAACAACAACTACATCGGTCACATCGCCACGATGGCAGTGATCTACAGCATCGCTTGTCTGGGTCTGAACTTTCAGATGGGCTCAACCGACATGACCAACTTTGCGCCAGCGGCGTTTATGGGAATCGGCGCATATTCTGTGGCCATTTGCACGACCATGTTCAACACGTCTCCGTGGGTTGGCATGCTGCTGGGCATGGTTGTCGCCGGCGCATTTGGCTTCATCATCGGCCTGCCAACGCTAAAAACAAAGGGATACTACCTCTCGCTTGTGACAATGGCAGTACAGATTGCCTTTACGCAGCTGATCTATAATCTTCCGGCCATCGGCGGCGCAAACGGCATCTCCGGTGTACCGAAGTACGCGCTTTTCGGGCTTGATCTCTACAAAAAATACACGATAGCGGGTATCAAGTTCGCGCCGCAAATTCCTTATCTGCTCCTCTGCATCGCGTTTTTGATACTTGCGACCTTCGTCGCCATGCGCGTGTATCATTCGCGCACCGGCTTGTCGCTCAACGCGATTGCGCAGGACGAAATCGCAGCCAACTGCCTGGGCGTGCACGTCCCGCGGCAAAAGCTGTTTGCTTTCGTGATCGGCGGTGTATTCTGCGGGCTTGCAGGCTCCCTGTTCGTCGGGTTGGATTCCTACGCAGGGCCGGGCAGCTATAACTTTTCAAAATCCCTGATGCTGATTTGCATGGTGATTTTAGGCGGCATGGACAATTCCATCGGCATCATTGTAGGCGCGTTTCTGCTGACCATCATCAGCGAAAAGCTGCGCGACTTTGCTGACTTCCAGCAGCTCGTCTATGGCCTGATTCTTGTGATCATGCTGATCGTGCGTCCCAACGGCATTATCCCCAAGCGCGTGCGCAACTATTGCGGCGTGTCGTGTCGGCGACCTATGTGTGCCGCCAAAGCCGCGGACGTCGTGGAAGAGAGTTCGACGGGCGCATAACCGCGCATGAATGCGGCTCCATGCCCTGCGGCATGGAGCTGTTTTTTTACCAGGCAGAGGCCGTTATCCGCCCCTGCGAGTCACGCATTTATCCAAAAAAGCGCCTGATTACCCATGCTTTTTATGATATTCCGTTCCGCATTGATCACGTTATTTTATGGCCGGCCGACACGGAATTGCGCATATGCCATGGTATAATTAGGTCGTAAATACATCTTACTTTTCTATCATGAGATAAGTTCATAAAGGAGTGAAAAACTGTTGGAAAAATCATTTGACAGCGTCATCGGCGTCAATACGCCGCGCAGCGACGGCTTTGCCAAGGTGACCGGTACCATGCAGTACCCCTCGGATGTCATCCTGCCGGGCATGCTGTATGCTGCGGTTCTCAGAAGCCCGCACGCGCATGCAGAAATACTTTCCATCGACAAGACGGAGGCCGAGAAGCTCGGTGCTGTCGTTCTGACGTACGAGGACATCAATCCTGTCATCTATAATGAGCGCAGCGTTTCCGTGCCGGCGCACACCTACCGCGACCGCACGGTGCTGCCGAAGAAAGCGCGCCATGTAGGCGAACCCATCGCCGCGGTTGCCGCGGAGACCGAGGCGCTCGCGTTCAAAGCGCTGGCGGCGCTGAAGGTGGAATATAATGTTCTCCCCGCAGTTTTTGACCCTGAGGAGGCCATGAAGGACGGCGCACCGCAGCTCTACGACAAGATCTATTTAGGCGACGAGCCGATCACGATCACAAACAACATCGGCGTGATCCGCAACATCGACGAGGGCGACTGCGACGCGGGTTTTCAGCAGGCGGATCGCATCTTTGAGCGCGATTTTGAGCTGGGCCGCATCTATCACGCGCAGCTGGAGACGAAGGGGGCGGTCTGCAAACCCGAGCCGGATGGAACGCTGACGGTCTGGTCGACCACGCAGTCCATCCATGGCACGCGGCAGTTGCTCGGGCGCGTTCTGGGACTCCCGCTGAGTAAGATCAACGTCAAAAAACTCGCGTTCGGCGGTGCTTTTGGCTCGTCGATCCAGGTAAACACCGTCGTTCCGATCTGCGCCTATCTCGCGATCAAAGCGCGCAAACCCGTGAAACTGACCACCTCCCGCGAAGAAGACTTCTACAGCCACAACAAATACCCGACGAAGTTCCACGTGAAAATCGGCGTGACCAACGACGCGCTCATCACAGCCGCGCACGTCACCGCTCTGGTGGACTTTGGCGCGCACCAGGTGCAGCCGCTGCCTTACCTCGGCTGCGTAGCTGGCTGGTTTGCTTCTCTGTACCGCTACCAGGGCAATATTCGCTTCAACGGCACAGCGGTCTATACCAATAAAACCCCATGCTGCGCGATGCAGGGCTACGGCAACCCGCAGGTCAACTTCGCCATCGAGAGCATGATCGATATCATTGCCGATGAGATGAACTTCTCGCCCGTGGATTTCAGGCTGAAGAACTACCGCGGCGTGGGAGACGA
>JAUYTF010000037.1 GCA_030695285.1 Eubacteriales bacterium
TTCTGGATGCAGAAGCAGCACATCTTCCTCTACCCGTTCTATTATGTGGATTATGCGCTGGCGCAGGTCTGCGCCTTTGAGTTCTACGGGCGGATGAAGCAGGATCACAAAGCCGCCTGGGAGTCCTATCTGACGCTCTGCCGCGCAGGCGGAAGCAAGGGATATTTTGAGCTGCTACGGCTGGCCGGTCTCGATATTCCATTTGAGGTAGGCAGCGTAGAGAAGGCCGTTCGCCACATCATCGAGGAACTCGGCGCTTAAAACAGTATTAGACGGCAGACCAGAGAAAGCCGGTGATCACGTCATCGACGAGCGCAGAGTTTAGAAAATATGCTCGCAACCTCGCCAGCGCGCACAGCCGAGCGCGAACGTGTGCGCTTCTTTGCATGGTTTTGTTGGCGACAAAACCCCAAAAATCGGATGTGTTTATATGTAAACAAGTTGTGAGTTTTGCCGTTTTGATTGAATCAGGGCGGATCGATGTGTTATCATGGTTTCGTTTTACAGAGCGTAATGATACCAGATTAAATGAGGTAGTTTCCCATGTCTAAAATTATGAAAATCATTCTGATCGTACTGTTGGTCATCGTGCTGGCATTGGTCGGCGTTGCTGCTTATGTGCTCACCAGCATGCGCACAAACACGGTTGAGATCGTTGAGAAACCGGCAGATCTGGAAGCGTCGCAAGAACCGGAACCCATCTCCGTACTCTCGGATGAAGCCACGCCTACGCCCACGCAGATGCCGATCTATGAGGAAGAAGCAAAGGCTGACAATATCGTCAATATCCTGCTAGTCGGCACCGATTCACGCAGCACAAAAGACCTTCAAGATGCCCAGGGACGCTCGGATACCATGATACTAGCGTCGATCAACACGGACAGAGGCACGATCACGCTCGTTTCGTTCATGCGAGATGCTCGCGTGCACCGCATCGGCAAAAGCGGCCGATTCACGTTCTATAACCGTCTCAACGGCGCGTACAGCGGCGGTTACGCCGGCGGCGGCCCGGGCGAGCTCATCAACACACTGAACAAAAACTTTCAGCTGGATATTCAGGAGTATATCTGCGTCGGTTTCGATGGGTTCGCCGCTTTGATCGATCAGATCGGCGGTCTGGAGGTAGACTGCGACCAGGCGGAGATCAATTTCATCAACGACCGAATCAGAGGCAGTTACGTCAATGAGCCGGACATCGTGCGCAAGGCTAGCACCATCAAAGCTGATCCCGGCGTCATCCTTCTCGACGGCGCGCAGTGCCTTGTCTACGCGCGCAACCGCCACACAGGCGTGGACGGCGGAAACGGCAATGATTTTGACCGTGTAAACCGCCAGCAGGAGATCCTTGAACTCGTGTTTGAAAAGGTGACAAAGGAGATGAACGAGCAGAGCGTGCTCGCGCTCATCACGTTTGCAACCAGCTATATCTCCACGAATATGAAGCTCGAGACGATGACTGAGATTGCGAAGCTTCTGCTCACCAAGGGTATGAGCTTTACAAAAACCACCATCCCCGCTGTGGGCTCCTATAAGCATTATGTGGATGAAGAAGGCAATAAGTCCGACCTGTTGACCTTTGATCTCGACGCAGCGGCGGCGGAACTCAATGCGCTGCTCTACGGCGATTCTTTCGTTCCGACTCCCGCACCTGAGTAACGCGGCGCGCCTGCCGCAATACAGCGCCTGTTATGCCCGTTTCGATCGCATTGCAGGCAAACACCAGACTCATAAAACCGTTGCGCCGGCCGCGCAACGGTTTTTTTTGCGCAGGTTCGCACAACCCTCTACATTTCCGTGTACCCGTCATGCTATACTAGGCGCATGAAACGCCGTTTTGCCCTTCTCATCATATCGCTGATTCTGATGCTCTCTGCCTGCGCAGAGGGTGTTACAACTGTAGCGACACAAACGCCCGAACCCGCCGCTTCCGCCACGCCTGCGCCCTCTCCCTCCCCTTCAGCGCCGCCCGTCATCGCAGTCTTCGGCGCGGAGGATGCCGCAGTGTTTCAAGACGGCATCCGCAGCGCGGCGAAAGAAGGAGAGATCAAAATCCTATTGGTCAGCGGCGGGTTGGATGCGCTAGCAGCATACCCGCAGCAAGACGCAACCGTCGCGATCGTGTATCTGACCGATGCGCCGGAGGCACTGCCGCAACCGCAAATTCCGGTGTATGTGTTCGCTGCTGATGGGCAGGGCGTTTCCGTTCGGATTCCGCACCTGACATACGCCAATGCCGGAGAGGCGGAACACGCGCTGGATAACGCGCTTACCTATCCGCCGCATCTTTCCCCCGTCCGCATGATCGGTCTGTTTTCCAGCGAAAGCAGCCGCGCATATGCGCTCTGGTCCGATGCGAAAGCAATGGGTCGTGTGTTTGCAAAGATGGAGTTTTTCCTCGACACTGCTGAGGAGCCGCTTGCGTCCTGGCTGATGGATGCGTTTTCACGCTATTACCCCGGCATGCTGGATGCGGTCTATGCCGAAACCGGTGCGCTTGCCATCGCCGCAGCGGAAACGCTCGCGAGTTTCGGGCGGGACGACATCGAGGTGTTTTCTGCGGGTACGGATTCTGCTGCCGCGCAGAAACTCTCTTCCATCCTCATCTGCGTGGTCGGCGCAAATGAAAAAGACGCAGGCGCGCGCTGCTATGCGGAGGCTGCAATGCTCCTCACCGGCGGCGCGGCTCAAAACGGTGTGCTTCTGCCGGAATCCTTTTGGTATCCGGATAATCCGTAACCGTCCACAAACGCGATGCAGTCAAACCCCGTAAATACAATACAGCAAGAAGGTAGCAATGCAGCACAAACGCAAGAAAGCATATAAGCAGCTCAAGCGCAAGCGGCACAAAAGAAGCTCAAACGCAAAAAGCACAAGAGCAGCTCAAACGCAAAAAAACAAGAGCAGACCAAGCGTAAGAAGCACAGGAGGCACGGAAAATCCGCGCCTCTTTTTTGCTGTTGCTCTGTTTTTTTTCGTGCCGATGAAGCATCTTTACAGACCTATTGATGACCGCCGTGTATCAGTCGATGATAACACCCCAGTCCTTGATGATCCTGCCGGGTTTCACGTAGCCCGTTTCGTTCTGATACACGATCTTGATCCAGCCGTCCTCAGTCGTCTCCAGCACCTTCACGGAAACGCGCGCAGGTGCTTTGACGATCTTCTCCGCGTCCAGATTCGGTTCGGCGTAGAGCCACTCGGTCGATTTGAGCACGTCCGCGTCTAGCCTTGTGTCCGGCACACCCTGAAGGTAGGATACATAGCCGCGCAGAACATAGCCTTCCTTTTTCTCAAAGCGCACCTTGAGCCAAACCTCGCTCTCGATGAGCACCTCCAGCTCGTCGCCAATGCTCAGCCGCGCGACGCTGTCAAAGGTGTTGCCGCTGCCCTTGCGCAGGCGCACGCCTTCCACGGTAACCCAAACGCGCGGGTTTGGCAGATCTGCGGATTCGTCCGTGATGGTCTTCTGAAACGCGTTGTAATCGGAAAACGAGAGCTTGCTCTTGAGCGCGCGCTTGAGCGCACCGTCGCTCGGTTCGCTTGCGCTGATTTCGATGGTGGTTCCAGGACAGGCGTAATAGTAGAGCCATTTCGCGTCCTCAACATACAGCCGGACGCATCCGTGGGATACCTTGTTTCCCATATCGCTGTAAGGCTGCCGCTGCAGCGCATCGATCGAGCGCTTGCTAAAAAGTAGCGAGTGAAAATAGATGCTGCCGACGATCTGCACCCAGTAGCGCGCGTAGGAGCCGCTGAAGTTGACAAACTTACCAAAGCGTTCCCGTCCGCCGATCTTCCAGATGCCGCGCGGGGTTGGCGTCGCCTCGTCCTCCGGGTCTGCCTCGTCCACGTCCGTGCGCCCGCTGGAGCAAAGAAATCGGCGCACAACCTTCGTGTATTCGCCGGTTTCGTCCTTTTCAAACACGGTCACAATCTGGTTGCGCAGGTCGAGCAGGATGTAGTATCGATCCGGATCGTCGTTCTTGAGCTCGTCCTGCGCGTTGGCGCGTCCGGGCATCAAAAGCGCGCTAAACAGTACCATCGCCGCGCAAAAGCAACTTACGATTCTCCGCATACTGTCCTCCCTGCCGGAATAAGCAGATGCGCGGGAAGGGCAAGAGATGCCAATCCCGCGCAAGATTCTATTGTAGACGACGCGCCCTGTTTCTCATATGCCACGCACGTCACAAGGTGTGTTTCGTTTCACCTCGTTGTGGGTTAAAAC
>JAUYTF010000047.1 GCA_030695285.1 Eubacteriales bacterium
CGAGGATGCGAAGGCACTCGCGGCTGACACCCTCCAGCAAGCGTTTTTCGCGCGGGGAGAAGGATCCCGCCTCGGTTTTTCGGGGATAACACGACACATACAACAGTGTTGTGAAATCTCCGAGCGTGTCAAACTCTTCCACGTATTTCAAATCGACGTGGAACTGGGCGGGCAAGCCCTGCAAATCCCAATCGTAAACGTACCAATCACGCATGGAGCAACACCGCTTTGATGCGACGAACGCCAGCGCTCGACGCCTCCTCCTTCTTAATTTCAAAACGTCCGAGGTCGGAAGTGCGCGCCGCGTGCGGTCCGCCGCAGATCTCGCGGCTATACCCGGGGACGGCGTACACCTTGACCTTGGAGCCGTATTTGCTTTCAAACAGACCGATTGCGCCGCTTTCCTTCGCCTGATCCACGGTCATCTCTTCGCAGGTGATTTCGATATCCGCTGCGATGGCTTCATTGACAAAGGACTGGACTGCGGCGAGTTCTTCCGGCGTGAGTTTGCGCGGGAAGCTGAAATCGAAACGCAAACGCTCGGCAGTGATATTGCTGCCTTTCTGCGCGACCTCCTCGCTGCCAAGTACTGTGCGCAATGCCGCCTGCAAAAGATGCGTCGCGGTGTGCAGGCGCGTTGTATCTTCCGTATTGTCGGCCAGACCGCCCTGAAAGCGCTGCTCTGCGCCGGCATGGGAGAGTTTCTGATGTGCTTTAAACGCCTGATCGAATCCCGCTGTATCAACATTGAGATTGCGCTCCGCGGCGAGCTCTTGCGTCAGTTCAATCGGGAAGCCGAACGTATCGTAGAGATGAAACGCACTCACGCCGTCGATCACGCTGCCGCTGAGTGAACCGACAAGGCGCTCAAACTCGCGGATGCCTTTCTTGAGTGCGTTCTCGAAGCGCTGCTCTTCTTTCGTCAGCTCATCGAGAATCTTCGCGCGGTTGACGCTGAGTTCTTGATAAAACTCGCCGTACTGCGCGATGACGGCCTCGGAAACTTTTGTGAGGCTGCCTTCCGGAACGCCGAGCTGCATCGCAAAGCGAATCGCGCGGCGAATCAGGCGGCGGAGGATATAGCCTTGATCGACATTACTCGGCGTGATGCCGCGCTGGTCGCCCAGCATAAACGTTGCGCAGCGGATGTGGTCCGCGATGATGCGAAACATCCGTGTGACCTCGTCGCTCTCGCCATACTCTTTGCCAGAAAGAGCAGCAATGCTGGCGATGATGCCCGCAAACGCGTCGGTATCATACACGCTCTTGACGCCCTGCAGCGTCGCAACGGTGCGGTCGAGGCCCATGCCGGTGTCAACGTTTTTCTGCGCGAGCGGCTCAAACGAACCGTCCGTGGTTTTATTGTATTCCATGAACACATTGTTCCAGATTTCGAGGTACTTGCCGCAGTCGCAGCCGGCGTTGCAGTCCGAGCCGCAGGGGGCTTTGCCGGTGTCGTAGAAGATCTCGGTGTCCGGGCCGCAGGGGCCTGTCAATCCGGCGGGACCCCACCAGTTATTCTTTTTCGGTAGAAACACGATGTGATCCGGCGCAACACCCTGGCTCACCCAGCAATCATGCGCAACCGTATCGCGCGGGGCGTTTTCGTCGCCCTCAAAGCATGTGAAAAACAGCAGCGCGGAATCGATTCCGAGCCAAGCGGGGCTCGTGAGGAATTCCCAGGAGTAGGCGATGGATTCTTTCTTGAAATAATCGCCGAGCGACCAGTTACCGAGCATTTCGAAAAACGTGCAATGAGAAGCATCGCCGACTTCATCGATATCTCCGGTACGAACACACTTCTGCACATCTACAAGGCGCGAACCTTCCGGGTGCTTGGTGCCCATTAGATACGGCACCAGCGGGTGCATGCCCGCGGTGGTGAAGAGCACGGTTGGGTCGTTTTCCGGGATCAGGGACGCGGATGGAATGACGGCATGCCCTTTCGATACGAAGAAGTCGAGATAGCGTTGCCGAAGCTCCTTGCTGGTCATGGATCTCATATGATAAAGCTACTCCTAACAGTTTGAATTTCCTATATAGAATACAGCAAAAAACAAACGCTTGTCAACGCGACGGCAAGCAGGCGCAAAACATGAAACAACAGGATCAAAGAAGACCACCTATTGTGGAGCGAAGGGGCGCGCAACACAAGTCTCAAGTAAACGCGGAATAATTGTGCAGAAAGCACTTGCTTTTCATTTTCGAAAGCTGTAAAATAATCGAGCACCAGAAAAGT
>JAUYTF010000050.1 GCA_030695285.1 Eubacteriales bacterium
AGCGCCTGCTCGACATCCATGACCGATTCCGGTGTGAAGAAGTGTTTGCTGCCGTCGATGTGGGAGCGGAACATCACGCCGTCTTCCTTGATGTCGTTAATCTTCGCGAGCGAAAACACCTGAAAGCCACCGCTGTCGGTCAAGATCGGCCGATCCCAGTGCATGAACTTGTGAAGCCCGCCTGCCTCCTCCACGAGCCTATGCCCGGGGCGAAGATAGAGATGATACGTGTTGCCGAGGATGATGTTTGCGCCAACGTCGACGAGATCGCGCGGGGTCATCGCCTTGACGGTCGCCTGCGTGCCGACGGGCATAAAGATCGGCGTTTCGATGTCCCCGTGCGGCGTATGCAGCACGCCGTGACGCGCCCCGCTTTGCTTGCAGATGTGTCTCAGGTCAAATGTAAACGGGTATGCCATGCGGCGCTTCCCCCAGATTTTATTTTGCCAGCGTGTGTTCAAGTTTGCATCAAGAGTAGTCTTTTGTCGTTCCTGACGATCACAGAATCAGCATCGCGTCGCCGAAGCTGAAGAAGCGATAGCGCTCCTTGATCGCGTGCGCATAGCAGCGCAGCGCTTCTTCCCGTCCCGTCAGCGCGGAGACGAGCATGAGCAGCGTCGATTCCGGCAGGTGAAAGTTCGTAATCAGCGCGTCTATCGCGCGGAAGCGATAGCCGGGCGTAATGTAGATGCCTGTCCAATCCTTGCCGGGCTGCACCACGCCGTCCTCGCCAGTCACGCTCTCGAGCGTGCGGCAGCTCGTGGTGCCGACGGCGATGATGCGCCCGCCGTTTTGCCGCGCCTGATTGATCCGATCTGCCGCTTCCGGCGAAACCTCGTAATACTCCTTGTGCATCACGTGGTCTTCAATCTTCTCCTCCGCAACAGGACGGAATGTGCCGAGGCCTACGTGCAGCAGGATATCGACGATGTCAGTTCCCCGCGCATGAATCCGTGCTAATAGGTCGTTGGTGAAGTGCAGCCCCGCGGTGGGCGCGGCGGCGGAGCCGTTGGTCTGTGCGTAGACTGTTTGATACCGATCTTTGTCCGCGAGCCGCTCGGTGATGTAGGGCGGCAGCGGCATCTGCCCCGCGCGGTCGAGCACCTCTTCAAAGATGCCGTCATACAGCAGCTCGATCGTTTTGCCGCCGTCCGCTTCGGTATCGCCCAGAACGCGGATACTCAGCTCGTCGTTGACCGCGTACTCCCGCCCGACGACAGCCCTGCGCGCAGGGCGCGCGAGGCATTCCCAGATTTTCTCGCCCGCTCTTTTTAATAGAAGAAACTCCATGTTGCCGCCCGTATCGCTGCGGCGGGCAAAGAGCCTTGCGGGCAGCACGCGCGTGTTGTTGCGTACGAGCACATCCTTGGGCGTAAAATAATCCGTAATGTCGGAAAACACCCTGTCTTCAATCTCGCGGGTATCGCGCTTATAAACTAAGAGGCGCGAAGACGCGCGATCCGCGATCGGTGTCTGCGCAATGAGCTCTTTGGGTAGATCGTA
>JAUYTF010000073.1 GCA_030695285.1 Eubacteriales bacterium
AGACGACATACCGCACGATGCGCAACCTCTTTGCGTTGGCGGGTTTCGGGTTCACTGTCTGCGCTACCTCCGCAACTCCGCCAGCAGGGCAAAGCCAGCCGCACCACGCGCGGCCAAAGAACAGGCCAGAGAGGAACAGAAGAAGAAACAGAATCGCGCTGCCGGAGAGCACGCCTGCGAACGCTCCGTCGATGGAGACATACGGTGAGAAGAAGTTCAGCGTAACAGGGAAGAGAAACAGAGAGACATACAGTAGAATCCTGCGGATTTTTTGACGCATATGGGGTTTGCTCCTTTTTAATTCAGCCCGCGCGGGCGGTTTAATGATCCAGCTCGATTTTGCCCTTTGGGGCGTTTCGTTTGTGTTCAAAATAGTCCTGCGTTTCGCGGCACCAGTCGAGATAGGCGCGGTTTACTTTCTGCCCGAAGTCGATCACGCGCAGGATGTCCCGATGGTTCTCGTCCTCGTCGGGTATGCGTTCCAACTCCGCCTGAAAAAGATTCAAAATGTGCAGCTGCTTTGCGTGGCTCTCCTCAAAGGCGGTCAAGTGAGATAGCATCGCGTCCGGCGCGGCATAGCCCGAGAAATACGTCTTGAGCAAAATCTCCAGCCGCAGGGATTCCTTCTCCACCGGCTGACCCAGCCACGCGACGAGCGCATCTTTTCCCGACTGGGTGATTTGATACGTCCTTGCCGCGTGCCCGCCTTCGCCCGCGCCAGCGCACTCCTCGACGAGCCCCGCAATTGCAAGCGACTTGAGCGCGGGAAAAATCTGCCCGAAGCTCTCGCTCCAAAAAAACTTGAAGCGGATATCGACGATCTTCTTGATCTGATAGCCGCTGAGCGGACACTCCGCGAGTAAGCCTAATATCACATAATCTGTCTGCCGCACAATCACACATCCTTTATATCTGTTAGATATATTATAGCCCAATCAGATGAAAAATCAAGACCATTCGATATATCTTTTTGATATATTTTGTTTATCGCAAAAAAAGCCGCCCGAAGGCGGCAGTATCGCGCGTTTCGCAGCGCAAAGCGTATCGCAGTGAGTTACTCTTTATTTCGCAGCGTTCGCGGCGACGGCAACCGCGTCCCACACGCCGGCAAACGGCGGCGCATAGCCAAAGTCCGCAAAGCCCAGTTCCTCCGTGGTCATGCCTTGGTCGATGGCGATAGCGATAGGGTCGATTCTCAGCGCAGTCTCACGCGCGCCCATCATCTGCGCGCCGAGTAAAACACGGTCGCTCGCGCGATAGCACAGCTTGATCTCAATATCGCAGGCGTTCGGGAGATAATGCGGATGCGAATGCGTGCGCACAAGCACGCTTTTCGCGTCGATTCCCGCCGCCTTCGCCTCGGCTTCCGTTAAGCCTGTCCTCGCAAACTCAAGCCCCATGACCCGCAGCATAGCTGTGCCAAGCGCGCGGGTATAGGACACGGGCTTGCCCAGAAGAACGTCCCCCGCGAGCCGCCCCTGTTTATTGGCGTAGGTGCCAAGCGGTATGTAGACGGGCTTTTGCAGCAGCCCGTGCCAAACGCTGGCGCAGTCCCCCGCGGCGAACACATCCGGCTCGCTCGTCAGCATGCTGCCATTCGTCTCGATTGCGCCGTTTGGGAGCTTTTTTAGCCCCGCCGCAAACGCGGTATTCGGTACGACGCCGATGGAGACGATCACCACATCCGCGCTGTATGGCCCGCGATCCGTGACCACGCCCTCCACATGCTCCCCGCCGGAAAACGCCGAGACGCGTTCGCTGAGGTGTACCTCTACGCCGTGCTTCTCCAGCTCGCCTTTCGCCGCGCGGGCAAACTCCTCGTCAAACCCGGGCAAAAGCTGCCCCGTCGCCTCGATGATGCGCAGACACTTCACCTTTTGCAGGAGGCAAGCCTCCGCCAACTCAAGCCCGATCGCGCCGCCGCCGATGATGACCACTTTGCCGCGTTTGTGCTCAATGGCCTTGCGCAGATTCTCCGCGTCCTTCGGTGTTTTGAGCGTGAAAATGTTCCGTTTCTGTGCACCGGGCACCGTGAGCAGCCGCGCGCGCGCGCCGCTTGCGATCAAGAGCCGGTCGTAGGTTTCGGCGAACGCTTTGCCCGCGTCGGTCGTCCCGAGTACGGTCTTTTGCGCGAAGTCTATGCGCTCTGCCGTATGGCCCGTGCGCATGACGATGCCGTTTCTCTCAAAATCGGCAACGGAGCGCACGCGCACAAGATCGAGGTTGTCGTTGATCCCTGCGACGTAAAACGGCAGGCCGCACGCGCCATAGGACACCTCGCGCGTCATCTCCAGCACGATGACCTCGCTTTCCGCATGCCTGCGCCGGATGCGCGAAGCCGCGCTCATTCCGGCCGCGTTTGCGCCGATGACGACGATTTTCATGCTTGCATCCCTCCTGCTTTCGCGCGTTTTCTTTCATCGTACCACGGAACGCAAAAATAGCAAACGGCTCCGGCAAAATTCCGGAGCCGCAAGCTTACGCGCAAATGCTAGTTCATAAACAGCGCGATGTCGTCATCCGCCGAACCGATGCCCGCGATGCCGAAAGAATCGACCAGCACCTTTGCCACATTTGGCGAGAGGAAGCCCGGCAGCGTCGGACCAAGGTGGATGTTTTTCACGCCCAGCGAGAGGAGAGCTAGCAGCACGATAACCGCCTTTTGCTCATACCACGCGATGTTGAACACCAGCGGCAGCTCGTTGACCGAGGTGAGCTTAAACGCCTCCGCGAGCTTCTGCGCGATGACCACGAGCGAATAGCTGTCGTTGCACTGCCCCGCGTCCAGCACGCGCGGAATGCCGCCGATGTCGCCAAGCCCCAGCTTGTTGTAGCGAAATTTTGCGCAGCCCGCGGTGAGGATGACGGTGTCTTTGGGCAGCTTTTCGGCAAACTCGGTGTAGTATTCGCGGTTTTTCATCCGCCCGTCACAGCCCGCCATGACGAAAAACTTCTTGATTGCCCCGCTCTTGACCGCGTCGATCACCTTATCCGCGAGCGCTATCACCTGCGCGTGCGCAAAGCCGTTGACGATTTCGCCGCGCTCGATCTCCACCGGAGACGGCAGGGTCTTTGCCAGCGCGATGACTGCGGAAAAGTCCTTTTTGCCGTTCGCGTCGGGATTGATGTGCTTGCAGCCGGGGAAGCCAGCCGCGCCTGTGGTGAAGATACGCGCGCGGATCTCCTCGCTCTTGGGCGGCACGATGCAGTTGGTGGTAAACAGAATCGAGCCCTTGAAGGTTTCAAACTCGGTGAGCTGTTTCCACCAGGAGTTGCCGTAGTTGCCGACGAAGTTGTCGTATTGCTTAAACGCGGGGTACGCATGCGCGGGCAGCATCTCGCCGTGGGTGTAAACATCTACGCCCGTGCCGCGCGTCTGCTCGAGTAGCTGCTCGAGGTCGACCAGATCGTGTCCGGAGACGAGAATCGCGGGGTTACTTCGCACGCCGATGTTGACCTTCGTGATCTCAGGCGTACCATAGCGCGCGGTGTTCGCCGCATCCAGCAGCGCCATGGTCTTCACACCGTATGCGCCCGTCTTGAGCACCAGCGCTGTGAGCGCGTCCGCTGTGAGGGTTTCGTCCAGCGTCGCCGCCAGCGCTTCGTAGACAAACGCCGCGATCTCGTCGTCCTGGCTGCCGAGATTTCTCGCATGCTCGGCGTAAGCCGCAAGCCCCTTGAGACCGTACATCACGAGCTCGCGCAGGGAGCGGACGTCCTCGTTTTCCGTGGAGAGTACGCCGACCGACTCTGCTTTTTCGAGAATCTGCGCCGATCCGGAGACGGTGAAGTTCGCCGCGTCGTGGTCACCCACCCAACTGGTGCGAAGGCTGTCCCGAAGCGCCAGCATCTTGGTGATCTGCCGCTCGATGGCGTCCGCGTCGAAGTTCGCGTTGGTGATGGTCATAAACAGGCTCGTGAGCATCTCGCCGTTGAGCGCGTCGATCTTTTTTACATCGAGCTTGTCATTGACCACGATATGCGAGATCCCCTTGAGTGTGTAGAGCAGCACATCCATGCGCTTTGCGACATCCTCCGTCTTTCCGCAGACGCCGCGTACCGTGCAGCCCTTGTTGCCCGCGGTCTCCTGGCACTGATAGCAAAACATACCCATGCAAAAAATCCTCCTGATCCTGCACGATTGCGCAGTTTCTGTTCTTATTTGTTCAGGGTTAGTATAGTGTTGTTGTTCGCTTTGTTCCGTTTTTTTTGCAACGCTTTTGTGTTTTTTTCGATTTGATCTTGTTCGAAATGTAGTCGGGATGCGTTGTTTCGCATTCATTGTCTACTATACTATATAGTACGAGTGTAAATTTCAAATCAACAAGGCAACCGTTCGTCTGGAAACAGTTGCCTTAATGACACAGTCAATCTATCCGATTCTCGCTTTCGTCACGCATCAAACAAAACATTGTGACTAAGGCTGCACCTCGAAGTCCCATTCTTCCAGATCAGCGCGCACTGCCGCAAGCGCGGAATAGTCCGAAATCGGGTTCCCGGATAAAAACAGCCGGTTGAGCCCGGTCAGTCCCGCAAGCGGCGTCACGTCCGAAATCTGATTTCCCTCGAGATCGAGATAGATTAGCTTGTCCAGTCCGCCTAGCGCAGAGACGTCCACGATCTGGTTGTTGCGCAGGGTCAGCGCCTGTAAATTCGTCAACCCCGCCAGCGGCATAAGGTCAAGAGGTTGTTCGCCGTTGAACACGGTAAGGCTCATCAGGTTGTGCAAGCCGGAAAGCGCGGAGAGATCGTCGATCACCAGACCGCCCATCTGAAGCGACTCGAGCTTGGTCAACCCCGCAAGCGGAGAAAGATCGACGGGCAGAAGCGAGTCGTTCGCATTTTGCACCGCGTAGCCGAGGCCAAGATAGGTCAGGTTTTTGAAGTGCTGCAGTGCGGATAGGTTGTGGATGTATGGCTGATTCTTGTCCACACCCATCTGCGAAAGCTCCAGCTCCGTGACCTGCTCGGCGTTCGCAACCGTGATGTCGCCTTCGGGTTTGCCGATTGCCTCGCGCACAAGAGCCTCCAGCGCGTCGTCATCGAATACGATCACATCATCGTTCGGCGTTTGCGTGACCGCGCTTGTATTCTGCGCCGTGTTGTCTGGTCGCACAGGGGCAACGCCTGCGGCGCAGCCCAAGATCCCAAACAGAAGAACAGCCACCGTCAGGCAGCAAAAAACACGTTTCATATGAGAAAAACCTCCGTCGATACCAAATTCGGCTGTGTGAGCCGATTGCATTGCAAACGTTCGTATTATATCATGGTGGTAAGCGAATATCGCTTCCCGTTACCAATCGTCACAGGGATTTTGATTTTGCTACAATCATAGACGCATTTGTGTAATCAAGCGAATTTACTCCAGCTTTCGCGAACCGGGATCGGAGAAAATGCATGCCAGATGACTTCGGCTATTTCGGAAAAGGCCTCTCCGGGTATACGCACTATATGCAGGCGTTTGACCGCAACAAAGGCGGCGGAAAAAAGCCGGACGGTGGCAAGGGCGGTTGCCTAACCATTGTGTTGCTGATTCTGCTGCTGACTTGCTTCGGGGCTTTGTTGAAACTCTAGCCTGTTCCCAGCACATCGCTAAATCCGCACCGCGTGCCAGCAAATGATGCATCAGCCAATATGCCCGGGCGTCAACCTGTGGTAAAATAGAATCCGCAATATTCCATACGCGACGAAGAGGAGATTTGTTTGAAGAAGCCAATCGTAATTGTCATGGACGGTCAAGGCGGCCGAATCGGGCGGTTGCTCGTCGAGGAGCTAGCCACGCGCTCGGATCAATTGGAGCTCGTCTGCGTCGGCACAAACAGCATCGCGACGAGCACCATGATGAAGGCTGGCGCAGCCCGCGGCGGAACGGGAGAAAACGCCGTTATCGTCAACTGCCGCACGGCAGATTTCATCATCGGCCCGCTCGGTCTCGTGATTGCTGACTCCATGATGGGCGAAATCACGCCCGCGATGGCTTGCGCGGTCGGTCAAAGCGCTGCTATGCGCCTGCTGATCCCGCTAAACCTCTGCGGCAGCGTCATCATCGGCACAGGGAATTTCGGCATCAAGGAGATGATCGCGCTTACGGTTGCACAGCTCGATTGCCACCTGACAAACCGCGCGGAGGAATGAACGCCACTCTTTCGCGCGCACTCCTGCGACCCGTGCAAAAGGCATAAGCGCCGTTTGCTCGCACACCGCCTTGACAAAAACGCGCGGGGACGATAGAATTTTTTACAATGCCCGCCACGAAGGCGAGCGCGGAATCTTTTTTCTCGCATATATACAGCCAGGAAGGCGTATGGCCCGGTCAAGCCGGGCTAGCCAGATCGGCTGTTTTTCTTTGCGCAAATCGATCCGGCTTTTTCTATGTTGCGCAAATCGATCCTGCTTTTCTGCGTTGCGCAAATTGACCCGGCTTTCTCTACGTTGCGCAAATCGATCCGGCTGTTTTTCTTCGCGAAAATTTATGTCAAAGGAGTTTCACATGTATCGCTTCACCATGACCAGTACAAAACGCCTTATCCTCGCAGGGCTCTGCGTCGCGCTCGGTATCGTGCTGCCGCTTGTCTTCCACTCAATCGCAAATGCGGGCAGCATATTCCTCCCCATGCACATCCCCGTTCTGCTGTGCGGACTGATCTGCGGCTGGCCGTTGGGCCTTGCCTGCGGCGTCATCACCCCTTTGCTTTCGAGCTTGATTACCGGCATGCCGCTCGTCGCCTTTTTGCCAAGCATGCTCTGCGAACTGGCGGTTTACGGCCTCATTTCCGGCCTGCTGATGCGCGCAATCAAGACCGGCAAGACCGTGACGGATCTCTATCTCTCGCTAATCGGCGCAATGCTCGCCGGACGCCTGGTGTTTGGCCTAGTCAACGCGCTGATCTTCCGCGCGGGGCAATATTCGCTCCCCGTCTGGACGAGCGCCGCGTTTGTCACCGCGCTGCCCGGCATCCTCATTCAGCTTGCGATTCTCCCCGCACTCGTGCTTTCGCTCAAGAAAGCAAAACTCATCACGGAATAACGGCAGCTCTGTCTGTGCAACAAAGCAGCGGCATGCTAAAATCGTATGCCGCTGTTTATTTGTTCTCCCGCATTTTGTGCGGCAGATTACTTCTTTGCTTCGCTGCCGATGATATCCGAATGCTCCCCCTGCTCGCCAAACAGGC
>JAUYTF010000077.1 GCA_030695285.1 Eubacteriales bacterium
ATGAACGAGGGCGGCAGCATCCTCACAGATGAATTTATGAAGACCAACATCCCCGGTGTCTATGCCGCGGGAGACATCCGCAACACCCCGCTTCGTCAAGTGATCACCGCCTGCGCGGACGGCGCGATTGCCGCCACTAGCGCGCTGGAGTTCATCTCCTCCCACTAAGCGGCTTTCAGGAGTGGTAACCCCCTCTGGATTTCTTTGGCACTACACCGCAACACAAGTTAGGAGAGAAAACAGTTCTATGGGCAGACTTTTTGGAACGGACGGCGTGCGCGGCATTGCAAACCGCGACCTGAGCTGTGAGCTCGCTTTCAAGATCGGCGCGGTCGGCGCCTATGTGCTCACCAACGAGGTGCACTCTCCCCGCATCCTGATCGGTATGGACACGCGAAAGTCCGGCTCAATGCTGGGCGCGGCGCTGTCTGCGGGCATCTGCTCCGTCGGCGGGGACGTGCTGGATGTCGGCATCCTGCCCACGCCCGCGATGGCGTATCTTGTGCGCCTGTACGAGGCGGACGCGGCGGTGATGATCTCCGCGAGCCACAACCCCATGGAGTACAACGGCATCAAATGGTTTGACAAAAACGGCTTTAAGCTGCTTGACGAGATTGAAGACCGCATTGAGAGCATCATCGAAAGCGGCGAGGAGCTACCCCGCCCCGAAGGGCGCGAGGTCGGCCGCGTGATCTCCGCCGTCCGCGCGAAAAAGGACTATTGCGACTATCTCGTGGAGCAGTCGGAATACCGCTTTGAGGGCTTGCGGATCGTGGTAGACTGCGCGCACGGCGCGTCGTCGTTCATCGCAAAAGAGGTGTTTGAGCGACTCGGCGCGGAAGTCATCGCAAAATCCTGCGCGCCGGACGGCATCAACATCAACGACCACTGCGGCAGCACGCATCCCGAGCGCCTGCAGGAGATGGTGGTCAACTACGGCGCGGACCTCGGCTTTGCCTTTGACGGCGACGCGGACCGGCTGATCTCCTGCGACGAATACGGCAACATCGTAGACGGCGACCAGGCGATGGGCATCCTCGCGCTTCATATGCACAGCAAAGGCACGCTGGTGAAAGACACGCTGGTGCTGACCGTGATGAGTAACCTCGGACTAAAAAACGCGCTCAAGGAAGCGGGCATCAGCATCGTGGAGACCAAGGTGGGCGACCGCTACGTGCTCGAGAGCATGCTCGCAAACGGCTATTCCATCGGCGGCGAGCAGAGCGGGCATATCATACTGCTGACCAAAAACACAACGGGCGACGGCATAATGAGCGCCATCGCGCTGCTGGGCGTGGTCGCGGAGACGAAAAAGCGCTTAAGCAAGCTCGCCGCGCGCATTGTGCAATATCCGCAGGTACTCGTCAATGTCATCGTCGAAAACGAAAAGAAGGCCGACGCGCTGGCGGACGATGAACTCGCGAAGTCGACAATGGAGATCGAAAACAAGCTCGGCAAAAACGGGCGTGTGCTCATCCGCGCCAGCGGCACGGAGCCGCTCGTGCGCATCATGATCGAAGGACAGGACGAACAATCGATCCTCGACCAGGCGCTTTCTCTTGCACACATCATCGTGCGCAAATATAACGGAAAGATTCGCACCTGACGTTAAGCACCCATCGCGTAATTTGCATAAGCGATAGAAAGATTTTTACCTGATGCTGACAAAAGCTCAAAAAGACGAAGCACTCGCGATTCTACACGCGACGCATCCAAACGCGAAGCCCGCGCTGGACTTCTCGTCCCCGTTTGAGCTGCTGGTCGCAACCATTCTCTCTGCGCAGAGTACGGACGTAATGGTGAATAAATGCACGGCGGAGTTGTTCCCCGTCGCCAACACACCAGAGCAGATTGCCGCCATGTCGGAGGAGGCGCTCTTCCCCTACATTAAGCGCTGCGGCTTTTTTAACACCAAAGGACGGCATATCCTCGAGACCGCGCGCATACTCGTCACCGAATTCGACAGTGAAGTTCCCGCTGATCTGGAAAAGCTACAAACCCTGCCGGGCGTTGGCAGAAAGACCGCGAACGTGGTCGCGAGCAACGCCTTTGGCATCCCCGCCATCGCGGTGGATACGCACGTGTTTCGCGTGAGCAACCGCATCGGCCTCGCGCAGGCAAAGAATGTGGAAAAGACCGAGGAGCAGCTGCAAAAAGCCATCCCCCGCGAAAACTGGACGCAAGCGCACCACTGGCTCATCTACCACGGGCGGCAGATTTGCGACGCTCGAAAGCCGAAATGCGAAATCTGCCCGTTGAGTCACCTCTGCCTGTATTTCCAAGGCGGAAAACAGGCGGCAAAAAAGCCCAGCGCGAAAAAAGCTGTTGAAAAAATCCGAGCCAAATAAGGCTGAAGCAAAAAAGACCATGAAAACCAACCAGACGGCAAAGGCCGCAGCAGAGAAAGAATAAAGGTGTATCATGCAATTTATCGATAAGGCGCGCATCGTCGTGAAAGCCGGAAGCGGCGGGGACGGGCACGCCTCCTTCCACCGCGAGAAGTACATTCAGCAGGGCGGGCCGGACGGCGGAGACGGCGGGCGCGGCGGAGACCTCGCTTTTTTTGCCGATCCGCACATGTCCACACTGCTGGACTTTAAATTTCAGCGCTTTTACCGCGCGGAAAACGGCGGCGCGGGCGGCGCGGCGCTCTGCACGGGCAAGAACGGCAAGCCGCTGGTCATCCGCGTGCCTGTCGGCACCATCGTGCGGGACTTAGAGAGCGGCGCCATCCTCGCGGACATGAGCGAAGGAAACAAGGAGCGCATCATCCTGCGCGGCGGGCGCGGCGGAAAAGGCAACGCGCGCTTTGCAACCGCGACGCATCAGGCGCCGCGCTTTTCGCAGCCGGGCATCAAAACCTTGGAATACGAAGTGGAGCTGGAGCTCAAATCGATTGCGGACGTTGGCCTCGTTGGCCTGCCTTCCGTCGGAAAATCGACCATCCTCTCCGTGCTCACCGCGGCAAAGCCGAAGATTGCGGCGTATCATTTCACCACGCTCTCGCCCAACCTCGGCGTGGCCTCGCGGCACAACCGCTCGTTCGTGCTCGCGGATATCCCGGGACTGATCGAAGGCGCGGCGGAAGGCGCAGGACTTGGGCACGACTTCTTGCGGCACATTGAGCGCACGCGCATGCTTGTGCACGTGGTCGATATCTCGGGCAGCGAGCTGCGAGACCCCGTGGAGGATTTTCAGAAGATCAACGACGAGCTGACCAAGTTTTCTCCCATGCTGGCGGACATTCCGCAGCTAGTCGCCGCGAACAAGACCGATCTGCCGGAGGCGGAAGAGAACCTCATACGGTTTAAGGAAGCGTACCCAACCGTGGAAGTCTTCCCCGTTTCGGCGGCGACGGTGCAGGGATTTGAGGCGCTCTTAGATCGCGTGGTGCAGGTGCTCGAAACGCTCCCGCCTGTGCTGCGGTATGAGGAGACGGATCTGGCCGAAGCAACCGGCTATGCGGCAGGCTTTCACATCAAGCGCGGGGACGACGGCGTGTTTGACGTTTCCGGCGGCGAGATTGAAAAGCTGCTGGACTCCACCGACCCAGACGACGAACTCTCCATGCGCCGCTTCCAGCAGATGCTGATCAAGAACGGCATCATCGCGGCGCTCCGCGAGATGGGCGCGAAAAACGGCGACGGCATTCGCCTCGGCGAATGGGAGTTTGACTTCATGGATTGATCCGCAACAAGACAACACGATGCCCGCCTCGCGGCGGGCATTTTTGCGCTTGATGCACACAATTCTTCTGGCCATTCCGATTCTATGGGCAAGAAACATATCTTGTTTTTGTTGCTTTTTTGCCGTCTCTTGCCGATAGTGGCAAGTTCACGACTTGTGTTCCAACAAATCGGACTTCTCGCTTTTCGCCGCCGCTTCCCGCAGGATCAACGCCTGCGCGATTTCAAACGCCCTTATCCTCCGCACCGCAAGCGTATGCTGCGGCGTGCCCGCGGAAAACTTCGGCAGGATGCTGTTGTCGCGCTCGGCGGCAAACGCGAACGCCTCGTGCGCCTGCGCCAACGCTTCTCTCGCAAACGCTGTCTGCTCCGGCACTTCGCCCAGCTCCCGCGCGATCAGCGCGCGCGCGAGCGCATACGCCGCAATCCCCTGCGCGGTCAGGCGGCGCTGCGGGGAACCATCCTTCAGCTTGAGTATCGCTTTTTCGCTTTTCATCTGCGTGGATTCTATCGCCCGCGCGGCTTCGCGCAACTCGATCTCCGAAAACATGCGCAAAACGGTTCCCTCCGCAAAATATTAGAATTCCGAAATAACAGGTCTTATGTGAGTTAGTCATAATCTTTATTGTATTTTAGAGGTATAATAAAACTATAACAACGATGGAGGAGCTTTTATGAACATAGATTATAAAACCACAGCATATGCCACAGGCGGACGGGACGGTCATGTCCGCGTAGAGAACAGCCCGATCGATTTTGAAATGGCTCTGCCTGCCGGTTTGGGCGGAAAAAAGACAGAGGGCGCCAATCCGGAACAGCTTTTCGCAGCGGGATATGCTGCCTGTTTTGGCAGCGCTTTGCAGCACGCAATCCGCGTGCGTAGGCTTAAACTCCCTGCACCGGACGTGCAAGCCACCGTGGGCATCGGCCGCAACGACGCCGGAAACTTCCAGCTTGAGGTCGATCTTGTCGCCATCATCGACACCGACGATGCCGCCCTGGCCGAAAGCCTCACGCAGGAAGCGCACCAGGTGTGCCCATATTCCCACGCGACGCGCGGCAACATCACGGTGAATCTTTCGAGCCGCACCCGATAGAAGCAATTTCGCGTAAGTCTCACAAGAGGGGCTGCCATTTCTGGACAGCCCCTCGCTTCTTCATTTCTCTTCCGTGGCAAGCCTGCGTCCCATGAGCACGCCCATGACCGAGGCCATCATAAGTCCCCGCGTCCAGCCGCTGGAGTCGCCCAGCGTATAGAATCCCGCGATGTTGGTTGTGAATCTTTCGTCCATCTTCACGCGGTTACTATAAAACTTCAGTTCCGGCGAGTAGAGCAGCGTCTCCGCCGCGGCAAAGCCGGGCACGACCTGATCGACCGCCTGAATGAAGTTGATGATGTTCGTCATGGCACGATACGGCATCGCAGCCGTGATATCCCCCGCGACCGCGTCCGGAAGCGTCGGCACCACGTTAGAAAACGACAGCTCCCTCTGCCAGGTGCGCTTGCCGCCGAGAATGTCGCCGTAGCGCTGCACGAGGATATGCCCGGCTCCCAGCATATTGGTCAGCTCGCCGACCTTTTGGGCGTAGGCAATCGGCTGATCAAACGGCACGTTGAAGTTATGCGAGCAGAGAATCGCCAAATTGGTGTTGTCAGACTTCTTTTCCTTATACGCGTGGCCATTGACCACGGCGAGATCGTTGTCATAGTTTTCCTGGCTCACGAAGCCGCCGGGGTTCTGGCAGAAGGTACGCACCTTGTTGCGAAAAGGCTGCGGATAACCGATGAGCTTGCTTTCGTAGAGCACCTCGTTGACGGTCTCCATGACCTCGTTTCGCACCTCGACGCGCACGCCGATATCAACCGTGCCGGGCTGATGCGCAATGCTGTGCTCTGCGCAGATATTCTCCAGCCAGTCCGCACCGCGGCGGCCGGTCGCGACGACGACAGTCTTTGCAAAGAGCTCGAAGCCCTGCTTGCCGTCGTTGAGCAGAACGCCCTTGCAGACGTTGTTTACAAGGATCAGGTTCTCGCAGGCGTGCCCAAAGAGCATCTCAACGCCGTTTTGCAGCAGATATTGCTCGATGGCATAATAGATATCCTGCGCCTTTTCGGTACCGAGGTGGCGAATGGGGCAGTCGACGAGCTTTAAGCCCGCCTGGATTGCACGGCGGCGGATCTCCTTGACGGCGGCGCTATTGTTGATACCCTCGATGTGGTCATCCGCGCCGAACTCCAGATAGATGCCGTCGGTATAGTCGATCGCGGCCTGCGCTATATCGGGCCCGATCAGGTTCGGCAAGTCGCCGCCCACCTCGAAGGAGAGCGAAAGCTTACCGTCCGAAAACGCGCCCGCGCCGGAAAACCCGGTCGTAATATGGCAATACGGTTTGCAGTTGACGCAGCTGCCTGTCACGGCTTTCGGGCAACGACGCTGTTCCACCGCGAGGCCTTTTTCTACGATGACGATGCGCTGTTTTGTGCCGCGCTTGATCATCTCGAGCGCGGTGAAGATGCCTGACGGGCCTGCGCCAACGATCACAACGTCTGTCTGCATGTGGTTTCCTCCCAAATCAGTCTCCGGTTCTGCCTGTCCTGCCGCTGTTTTCTTTGGACGCTTGAACGCCTCTTTTTCCGTGTGCCGGAAGTCGATGTTCAGCGCGCGGGCAAAGCGCTGCTGTCATTGCCAACAAAGTATTACTTTTACCAGAATTTGCGCGGTTTGTCAAATAAAAACCGAAGAAATCGCGTATATCGTCTCCGCCCTTTTCAGTCACCTGAAAGCGTGGTATAATAATTCATCTTAAAAAACAGGGAGCACCTCAGGCATGCAGCTATCAGAATTGGTCCGCCGCATCCGTCGCGGTGAGAAAGACGCCGTCAAGGAGCTCGTCGCGGCTTACGGCAGCGCGGTCTATCAGCGCGCTTTTGAGCGCACGGCAGACAAGGAGCTCGCGCGCGAAGCCGCACGCCAGACCTTCGGACAGTTTGTTGCCATTGTGCAGCAGCAGCCGGAGGACGACGGCTGGAATCTCTGGTTTGGCGACCTGATCGAGAAAAACATCTCCACCTATGCGCAGATCAGCACCGATATGCGCACCATCGAAAAAGAGCTGGATCAGGGTATTGTCGATACCGCATTCTGCCCTCCCGCCGCTCCGGTCCAGATTCCGGTAGCCGATGAACCGGAGTCTTTCATCTGGCGCACCGAGCCGGACCCTGAACCGCCGCGCAAGGCAGAGCAGGACAAAGCGCCGCTGCGCGCACCGGAAAAGAGCAAAGCAAACGAACGCGGGCGCAAGCAGGACACGCGCGCGCGCAAACAGGAAGAGCGCGTCCACAAGGACAGCGTTCGAGACGAAATCTTTGACGACCAATATCGAAAAAAAGACCGAGGCAGCGCCGGACACGCATTCTCCATCGTTATGCTGATTCTGGTAAGCTTGCTGCTGCTCTGGGTGGTTGCGGGCGTCGCGATGACGCTGCAGTGGGTACCGTTTTACGATCTGGGCTACACGTGGTTTAACCAGACGGTATTTAAGCTATTTTAACGCTTCTCATCAAACTCTTTCAAATATTTGCGGTGTTTAAGCTGTTTTAATGCGTATCATCAGACTCTTTCAAACATAAAAAGATCGGGCACCCGCCCGATCTTTGCTGTTGCCCTATTTCTCTTCCGGCTTCTTTCGGTAGAGAACGAATTTTTTACCGATGCTCTGGATGATCTCCGCGCCAAGCGCCTCCGCAAGCATGCCTGACGCATCCTTGACGGAAAGCGTGCTAGCTTCCAGAACAGTGAGCTTGACGAGCTCGCGCTTACTCAGCGCCTCGTCCACGCTTTTGATCAGGTTATCCCCGATGCCCTCCTTGCCGATCTGGAAAATCGGCTTGAGCGTATTGGCAAGCCTTCGAAACTCCGCGCGTTCCGCTCCGGTCATAGCTTCCTATCCCCTTTCCCGCATGCGCGGGTTTGTTTTATATTTTGGGATTTGATTATATCACAAGCGCCGAGAAAAAGCGAGAAAATATGCGGAAAATCGCGTGTCGCGGAACTCAGATGATCGGCGCTAAGAACCCGCCGCCCGGGAGCATAAACGACTGTCCGCCCAGATAGGCGTTCTCCAGCGCGTTGGAGTCATAGTAGAGATTGAACCCGTTGGACTGAATGTTGGCATGCGCGGTGTCCGCATTGACATACACCGCGAGGTATGTTTCCGCCGTGAGCGCAAGCTTGCTCGTTGCATCCAGCCTTACGCTCGCTATGGCGGGCAGCATGCCGCCGAGCGCGCCCGTAAACGACGCGCCGTTCTGAAGCCAGAGCAACAGAGAGGACTCTTCTGCGAAAATCGGATTCGTCGAAACCGTGGTTTGATCGAGCGTGAGCGTGTTCTCACCCGAAAGCACGCTCAGCGCCTCTCCGCCCGCCGCCGAGAGGGTCACCCCGCTGAGCAGGATGCTGCCGCCGGAGAGCAGGATGCTGGGCGCGTTGTTGCCCTCTGTCGCGAGCGTTCCGCCGCTCATGCTGACCGAGGCGCCGTCCGCTATGGCAAGCGCGGGCGAGGAATCGCCGGAGGTATAGACCGCGCTGCTGCTTACGGTAAGAACTGAACCGCTACCTGAAACAAACAATCCGATGCCGCCCATGGCGTTGGTGGTCACGTTACTTTCATTCAGCGTCATCTCTCCTGCGCTGAGCACCGCGATGGCCGCGTTTTGCCCGCCGGAGGTGTCGCCGGTAGAATCCCCGATTTTGTTGATATCCGCGCTCGTCATGACAAGAACGCCCGCGTTTTGCACGAGCACCGCATTCTCATTAGCCTCGTTTGAGGCGTATACTCCGCTGCTGGATTCGTCCGTCGTTCCGTCTACCGAATAGAGGCTGCTGTGGGCTGCGTCCGCGCCATCGCTCTGTGCCGTTTCACCGCTGATGGCGACGGGTTCCGGTTCGGTGCCGTCCGCTGTTTTTTCTTGCGTCGGATTTTTTGCGCAACCTGCGGTGAAAATCATGAGCACGGCGATG
>JAUYTF010000086.1 GCA_030695285.1 Eubacteriales bacterium
AACTGGTGCTCACCGGCACGGCGTTTATGATCGATTTTGCCATGCTGATGTTCCTCTGGATTGAGTATGAAAACCCGAAAACCATCGGCAACATGAATCTAATTGAAAAAATACTCAACTCCGCATTTCAGTCTGTGACGCTGCGTACGGCGGGATTCAACACCATCGACCAGGTGTCGTTGTTCGACGCGAGCAAAGGCATCGGCATACTGATGATGCTCGTCGGCGGCGGGCCCGCGGGAACGGCGGGCGGACTCAAGATCACAACGGTGTTTACGCTTTTGCTTGCGGCGCGTGCCTATATCCGCGGCCAGTTTGAAACGGAAATCTTCGGCCGCACGATTCCGCTCGAGCAGGTGCGCCGCGCAATGTCCATCACGCTGCTTGGTGGATTGTTTCTGCTTGGCATGGCGACCATGCTCTCGTTTTCGGAGCAGGACATGCCTGCGGGAAGCCTTGGCCTGCTCAATCAGCTATACGAGGCGACGAGCGCGTTTTGTACTGTCGGCGTTTCTACCGGCGTCACAGCGGCAACATCCAGCGTCACGCGGGTGCTGCTGATCCTGCTCATGTACGGTGGCCGCGTTGGCCTCGTTACGGTTGCGATATCCCTCGTTGAGAGTACTTCCAGAAAAGAAACCGTGTTGCATTATCCGCAGGAAGATGTGCTGATCGGATAATGCGATCTATTTTCCAGACAAAAGGCAGACAAACATTGGAACGAACAAAAATTTCTGCAAGGAGCGGAGAAAAAGCATATGAGTAAGAGTTTTCTCATCATCGGCCTCGGGCGCTTTGGACAAAGCACGGCGCGCATGCTCACGACCCTGGGGCATGAGGTTCTCGCCGTCGATAAGCGGGCGGATCGCGTCAGCGCGGTGAAAGACAGCGTGCTACGTGCAGTGCAGGCGGACTCGACAGACGAGCGCGCCATCTCGCAACTCGGCATCCGCAACTTTGACTGTGTCGTCATCTGCATCGGAGACGACATCCGCTCTTCGGTGCTGGCAACCGTGCTCTGCCGCGAGATGGGAGCCAAGAAAATCGTCGCCAAAGCGCAGGACGACCTGCACCAAAAGCTGCTCATCAAAACCGGCGCAGACCGCGTGGTGCAGCCCGAGCACGACGGCGGCATTCGCCTAGCGCGCTCTTTGGTTTCCGACGGGGTTCTCGATGCGCTGGATCTCTCGGAGGAATACAGCATTCACGAAGTTGCGATTCCCAGGGATTGGATTGGCCACTCGCTTGAGCAGATCAATGTGCGCAACCGCTACGGGGTATCCATCATCGCGCTGCGGCGCGACGGGCATGTGACGGTGAACATCAACCCGAAAGATTCGTTCCACGACGATGATTCAATCTATCTGTTGGGGGACGACGCAAGCCTGGATCGGTTTAAATGACGCTTTCTTCCGGCTGCGGCGTTATCGTTTTCGCGATGATATGCGGCTAAAAGATATGGATTGGTCGATAACGACGGCGGTGCTTGGGCGCCGCCTTTTTGCGCTTTGTAGGGGCGGATGATCCGCCCCTACAAGGGTATGCGGTGTGTTAGCAAACGAAAATTCCCTAAAAATTGATTCTCAGGGAAAAACGAAATCATAGATCGTATCTTACGTCTTTGTAGGGGCGGATATCATCCGCCCGCATACAAGGTGCGCAAAGGGGCTGCCTTTTCTGGACAGCCCCTTCCTTCGATCCATGTGGAATATCAACCCGGAGGCCAGGCGAGCAAGCGCCCGCCGAGAATATGAAAATGCAGGTGGGGCACGCTCTGCTGCCCGTCTCTGCCGCTGTTGACGACTACGCGATAGCCGGTTTCGTCCACCTTCAGCTCCTTGACGAGCTGGCTGATGACGGCGTATGCGTGGCCAACGATGGCCTCGTCTTCCCCGGCGAGCTCGTTGACGCCGACGATGTGCTTCTTCGGCACCACGAGCACATGCACGGGAGACTGCGGCTCTATGTCGTGGATGGCGACCACCACATCGTCCTCATAGACTTTTCTGGAGGGAATTTCCCCCGCGACGATTTTGCAAAAGATGCAGTTGCTCAAATTTTCTCAACTCCTTTGTCTTATTCTACTCTGTCTGTATCTTGAAAAGCAATCGCTTTGCGCACGTTGCAACTTTTTTGAGTGAACGCGCCTGTCTTAACCAAAACTTGTGCCGAATGCCGTTTCGCCCTCAAATCCATCGATGCGGATGCGGACGATCTCGCCCTCCGGCGCGGTTGTTTTCACGCGGATGTAGTTGCCACTGTAGCCCGCGCCGTCGTTCTCTGCCAATACCTCAACTACGCTGCCGATCTGCGCGGCTAAATACGCCTGCGTCAGCTCTTTGCCAAGCGTGATCAACTCTTTTGCCCTTGCTTCTTTGACCGATTTTGGCAGCTGTCCCGTGAGTGTTTCGGCTTTCGTGCCTTTGCGCAGGGAAAAGGGAAACACGTGCATCCGCGCGAATGCCGCCTGTTTGCAAAACGAGAGCGA
>JAUYTF010000092.1 GCA_030695285.1 Eubacteriales bacterium
CACTGGGCTTCCTGCTTTTGTCGTTTCTACCACACCAACTGCTCAATGCAGGAGTGGATGACTCGGTCTCTGGAAGATAACCGCGCGGAAGCCATGCAGGAAATCGAGGCAGGAAACATGCGCGGCTATCTCGCGTTTGATGGAGGCGCTTGCGTCGGCTGTTGAAACGCCAACGATATAACGCTGTTTGCGCGCCTGCAAGAAAACACGCTGGAATTCTGCCGCGGCAAGCGCGTCGCCTGCACGATCTGCTTTGTGATTCATCCCGATTATCGCGGGAAGGGTCTCGCGCGGCAGCTGCTCGCGCGCGGTGGCGGACTTTCGCATTGCAGAGTGTGACGCCATGCTCGCTTTGCCCATCGAAACCGGGGGCGCAGGCGAGCAGCGATATCCCGGCACGCTGCATATGTATCTGGAAGCTGGATTTTCCGAGCTGCAGGTGATCGACAACATGCACGTGATGTGGCTTGATCTGAGATAGAGTGAAATTAGATAATCGGCAAGCATCGCTGATATGGCTTGCCCAATCATCGAGAGGAAACATCATGATTCGATACGTACACACAAACCTGATCGTAGAAAATGTCAACATCATCCTCGCGTTTTATCAAAACGTGCTCGATTGCCACAGCATCGGGCAGACGCGGGATCTCTCCGGAAGCTGGATTGACCGTCTCACCGGAATCCCCGGCGCGCATCTCTTCGGGGAGCACCTGTTGTTGCCGGGATATGAAGCGGGCGGCCCTACGCTAGAGATCTTCGGCTATGACAACGTGATTTCGCACAAGGCAGGCGCGCTCAACGAACGCGGCTTTGCGCACATTGCGTTTGCGGTGGACGACGTAAGAGAGAAGCTGGAAGAGGTGCTCGCCCACGGCGGTGGTCAAATCGGCGAACTGGTTGAAACCCGCTATTCCGACGGGCGAACGCTTACCGTCGTCTACGCCACAGACCCAGAAGGAAACATCATCGAGCTGCAAAGCTGGCGGTAAGCAAAGCGTTCTCATAGCGCGTTACATAGAAAACGCGAACCCGGTCTAGTCGCTGATGGATCGTAAACTCTGCGTAATCATCTGCCGTTTGCAAACAATGACGTTTCGCGCTACAATAGCGTTACGATGCCTGCGCGTATCGCACGGCACGGAGCTGAAACATTTTGAAACATCTTACCATGCAGTTACTGTTTCTCGCATATCGCACAGCACACAGACTGCAACAAGCCAACCATCAGACTGCTTTTTAAGGAATCTTAAATGGAACACGCTACCGCCCGCACGCTGCATGTAGAGTCAATTCGCGGTGCCCTAAACCGCATCATAGATGAATGGCTGCGTCTGCACCTTCGTCTGGCTGCGGCTTTGGTCGCCATCGCGTTTCTCGTCGAAGTCTTGCTGGCTTTTTTCATCGTCAACTCCGAGATACTGACCACAACCATCGGGCGGTATATCGTCAAGTTTATCGTTGTTCCGAGTGGACTTTCCGCCTTGCTCGTGCTCACAGCGTTTTTTACCATCCAAGCAAAACGCCTTTCGCATCGAACGAAAACATACGCAATATCTCTGCTTTTTGTGCTGATTTGCTTTGTTTATTACACGGCGCACAGTGCGTTTGTCGCCATCTATGCGCTCTATGCGTTCGCCATCTTCCTCACCACCACTTATGCAAACTATCGCCTCACCGGTCTTACTTCCCTGCTGTCGATCGTTAGCCTAATCGTCTCAGAGTTGTTTCTGTATTGGGATGTCGACAAAGTCAGCGTGTTTGCCGACTCTAACCGGTTGGTAGATTTTCTCGTTGCGCTCTGCGTAATCATCGGCTTTGGCATTGTTGCAAGCGTCACCATTCATTATGAGCGTCGCAAGAACGAGGCGAGTCTGCGGCGCGAAGTGGAACGCGAGCTGATGAGGGAATCGATGCTGTTTGACGAGTTGACCGGCGCCTATAACCGAAAAGCGCTCCATGATGAACTGCATCAGTTGGAGCAGACCGCACCAACTGGCACACTGGTATTCTGCATTGCAGATATCGATCATTTTAAGGCAGTCAACGATTTATATGGGCACCATGTCGGTGATCTTTGTCTGATCGAGGT
>JAUYTF010000095.1 GCA_030695285.1 Eubacteriales bacterium
CTGAACATCGACATCGTCGAAGATGTTGAGATGCCGGAAGATATCAATCAGGAGATCGCGGAAATCGAGAGCACGCTCGCCGCCGTCGAGGGCATCAACATCGACGACCCGGTGCGCATGTATCTCAAGGAGATCGGCAAAGTGCCACTGCTGACCGCGAATCAGGAGGTCGAGATCGCCCAACGCATGGCGGACGGCGACCCGGACGCCAAGCATCAGCTTGCCGAGGCTAACCTGAGGCTTGTCGTTTCCATCGCAAAGCGCTATGTCGGGCGCGGCATGCTGTTTCTCGATCTGATTCAGGAAGGCAACCTCGGCCTGATCAAGGCGGTAGAGAAGTTTGATTACCGCAAAGGCTATAAATTTTCCACTTACGCTACTTGGTGGATTCGCCAGGCGATCACCCGCGCGATCGCGGATCAGGCGCGCACGATCCGCATCCCCGTGCATATGGTGGAGACGATCAATAAGCTTATTCGCGTGAATCGACAGCTCGTGCAGGAGTATGGGCGCGACCCAAGACCGGACGAGATCGCCAAAGAGATGGGCATCTCCGAGGAGAAGGTGCGCGAAATCATAAAAATTGCGCAGGAGCCGGTGTCTCTGGAAACGCCGATCGGCGAGGAGGACGACTCTCACCTTGGCGACTTTATCCCCGATGAAGACGCGCCAGCACCCGCAGAGGCGGTCGCCGTAACACTGCTCAAAGAGCAGCTCATGGACGTGCTCAATTCCCTCACCCCGCGAGAGGCGAAGGTGCTGCGCCTACGCTACGGCCTTGACGATGGCAAGGCGCGCACGCTGGAAGAGGTTGGTAAAGAGTTCAACGTCACAAGAGAGCGCATCCGCCAGATTGAGGCAAAAGCGCTCCGAAAACTCCGCCATCCCAGCCGCAGCAAGCGTCTCAAGGATTTCCTAGAATAGACCGCGCAAACCTGCCCGCCGTTCATCTGCGGGCGCTTTCAGAGACAAGCAGGCAAGGGGACAGTTCCTGAAAATCGCGATCATCGGCTACAGCGGATCGGGAAAATCCACGCTGGCAAAACGACTGGCGCAGGAACTTGGTATTGAGCCGCTCTACCTCGACCGCGTGCATTTTTTGCCGAATTGGGCGGAACGGGAGCCAGAGGCCGCGCGCGAGATCGTGCGCGAAGAGATGGCGAAAGTCGACTGGGTAATCGACGGAAACTATCGATACCTGCTCCGCGAGGAACGCCTGCGTGACTCGGACGAAATCATCTGGCTCAACTATCCGCGCCTGATTTGCCTGATGCGCGCGCTTAAGCGCTATCGCGATTTTCGCGGAAAGACGCGGGAGAGCGCGACGGACGGCTGCAGTGAGCGGATGAACTGGGAATTCTTGTGGTGGATTCTGCACAAAGGCAGAACACGCGCAATGCTTCGTGGTTATCAGGAAGTCGTGCGGCGATATCCCGAAAAAACCGCAGTTATTCGAAACGACCGCGCGCTGCAACAATATCTGGACAATAGACCAAAGAAGAACGAAAGTGACACAAGCATATGAGACACTATCGAATCAGCGACCAAAATCCGATTAAGACAAAACGTTTGATTCTCACACCGCTCACGGCAAAAGAGCTCGCCGCACTGGAAACACTGGAGCAGGACGAGCTGATGCGCGGCGCGCTCGGCGAAATGCGCCGAAACGTGGTCGAGTATCCCGATCGTGCGCTCTGGCACACCGGCTGGCAGATCAGCCTCAAAAAAGGCGGGCAGGCGGTTGGTCTTTTAGGGTTTCACGGCGTAGCCGTCGAGCAGACCGTTGAGCTGGGATATGACATCTTCCCGCAGTACCGCAAAAACGGCTATTGCGCGGAGGCGATCCGTGCGCTTTGCGATTGGGCGTTCAGGTGTGAAGGCGTGTATTTTATCAGCGTGCTTGTGG
>JAUYTF010000097.1 GCA_030695285.1 Eubacteriales bacterium
CAAACGCGTCTACGAGCAGCAGCACGCCGTCCACCATCTGGAGGATGCGTTCCACCTCGCCGCCGAAGTCCGCGTGCCCGGGGGTGTCTACGATGTTGATGCGCGTGCCGCCGTAGCTGACCGCCGTGTTTTTGCTGAGGATGGTGATGCCGCGCTCGCGCTCGAGATCGTTGGAGTCCATAATGCGCTCGACGTCCTGTTCGCCTCTGCGCAGCACGCCCGCGTCCCGCAGCATTTGGTCGACCAGCGTAGTCTTGCCGTGGTCGACATGCGCGATGATGGCGACGTTTCGAATGTCCATTTGAGTACCTTCTTTCTAAATAACGAAAACAAGTAATTATAAACCAATACGGGGGGTTAGGACAAGCTATATCGAGCAGTTTGCGATTTTTTACGTTAGTTTGATCAGGAATTAACGATTTGCGTGTATATTTCTAGAGAAAGGAATCTAAAACGCAGTGCCTTTCGGATTTAGAAAACCATAAAAAGACCGGTTAAAATCCTATTTACGAGAAATGATACCGGAGAAATGAATCTAAAATAATTTTGCAAGATTCTCTTGACAAGGCGCGTGTATTAATGTATAACTGTGTTAAGACAATAATACAGAGACACACGAAAGGGGGAACATGCATTGGCTTGGCAATTCACTTCGAATCGTCCCATCTATGTGCAGATTGTGGAAGAGATAGAACTTCGCATTCTCAACGGCACGTATGAAATGGGGATGCGGCTGCCCAGCGTACGCGATCTTGCGGTGCTGGCGGCGGTCAACCCGAACACAATGCAAAGAGCACTCGCAGAACTGGAGGAAATGGGATTGGTTACCACGCAGAGAAACACCGGACGAACGGTGACGACGGATGAATCCGCTGTCTCCCGCGCGAGGGACATCAAGGCGGATCTGCTCGCAGAGACATTTCTAATGCAGATGAAGGCGCTTGGATTGAGCCGCAAAGAGGTACTCGAGCGTCTCGCTAAGGGGGAAAACAAGGAGGGGGAACATGCAGTCAATTCTTGAAGTACGGGCGCTGAGTAAGCGCTACAGCTCGACGCTTGCGCTCAACAACGTCGATCTGTCACTGCCCAAGGGCAAGATCATCGGGCTATTGGGTCCAAACGGCAGCGGTAAGACCACGCTGCTCAAGATCGTAGCAGGGCTACTCACGCCCACGAGCGGAACGGTGCTTGTGGATAATCAGCCGGTTGGTGAGGGGACCAAGGCGCTGATTTCATACCTGCCGGAGTGCACTTATCTGCCGGACTGGATGACGATGGAAGATTGCCTCGATTATTTCGCGGACTTCTATTCGGATTTTGACATGGCGCGTGCCAGAGAGATGCTCTCCCGGTTGAACGTGCCGGCAAAAAAACGCATGAAGCAGCTGAGCAAGGGCACGCGGGAGAAGATGCAGCTGGTGCTCGTCATGTCCCGCCGCGCAAAGCTCTACTTGCTGGATGAACCCATCGGCGGCGTAGACCCGGCGACGCGGGATTACATCCTCGATACGATCATTGGCAACTATGATAACGAGGCGACGATCCTGATCTCCACGCACCTGATCGCGGACGTGGAAAAGGTGCTCGACGAGTTCCTCTTCCTCAAGGAAGGCGTCATCACCATGCATGACACAACGGACAATGTCCGCGAGGCGCAGGGCAAGTCGCTGGACGAGCTGTTTCGGGAGGTATTCAGATGCTAAAGAAATTGATGAAACACGACTTTCGCGCGCTTTCGCGCACGCTCTTTCCGCTGCAGATCGGCATTCTCGGCGGCGGGCTTGTGGCAACACTGCTCACTGCGCTGACCATTCGTCTCGGGCAAAACACCGCCAATACCGGCGGCTCCGCGCTGCTGCGCCAGCTCATCATGGGCGTCTCTGCCACCGCTTCGGTGCTCATCGGCGTCGCGATCATGGCTTCCGCGCTGGTGACGCTGCTGTTGATCTGCTATCACTTCTACCGCAGCTTTCTGGCCAATGAAGGGTATCTGACCTTCACGCTGCCAGTTTCCACCAGCAAGCTGATCTGGTCAAAGCTACTCACCGGCATGTTCTGGACGCTGATCAACGGTGTTGTGATCATGGTGACGCTACTCGTCTTCTCGGTGTTTGGCACGACGACGGACAGCTTTGCGAATATGGAAGTGCTGCATGCATTCCGGCTGTTCTTTACGGAGATTCTGCCGGAGGCAGCACAGTATGTAAATGTTCCGCTCATGGCTGTGGAGATTGTCGTCATCAGTATTATCGCGCTCGCGGCGCAGATGCTGCAGATCTATTTTGCCATCGTGGTCGGCGGTCAGGTTGCCAAAAAGAACCGCATTCTTGCAGCCATCGGGATGTATCTGCTCATCAACATGGGCGTGGGCATCATCAGCACATCGTTTATGTCGCTTGTGGCGTTCGGCGAGGGTGTTTCGAGCATGGCGCTTGAGACCGTGCAGGAGGTCAGCCGGTTTATGACTTCTGTGTTCGGCTGGTATGGCGTACTCTTCGCGGGCCTCGCTGTGCTGTTCTTCTTCCTGATCCGGTCGATCTTTAAGAAGAACCTGAATCTGCAATAACATATAAGTCTCGCGAAATTCTCGCGAGCAGGGGCGGCTTCGGCCGCCCTTGTTGATTGGAAGAACCTGAATCTCTGATAAACTAAATCCCGTAAAGATTTTTACAGGCAGGGGCGGCTTCGGCCGCCCTTATAGCGTTCAATCGAGCGGTTTTGTTCAGGGGAGGGGAACAGCCAAAAGCGAAAATCCTTGCGCATGCAATGATGTTCCCTCTATAATATCCCTCATGAAACGAGTATTGGGCTGTATTCGCCGTGCGGACGAGCGATATCACATGATTGAAGACGGAGACAAGATTTGCATCGGTGTCTCCGGCGGCAAAGACTCCCTGTTGTTGATGGAGGCGCTGAAGCTCTATCAGCGGTTTTCGTATACCAAGTTTGAGGTGATCGCCGTGATGCTCGATCTTGGCCTCAAGCAGCAGGATGTTTCCCACATCCACGCGTTTGCGGAGCGTATCGGCATCGACTTTGAGGTGGAGTATACCGACATCGGCAAGGTCGTGTTTGAGTATCGGCAGGAGCGCAGCCCCTGTGCGCTATGCGCAAAGCTCAGGCGCGGTGCGCTGAATACCTACGCCGTCGAGCACGGCTGCAATAAGGTGGCGCTGGGGCATAACCGCGACGACGTGATGCAGACGTTCTTTATGAGCATGCTCTATGAGGGCAGAATAAACACGTTTGCGCCCGTGACCTATCTCTCCCGGCGGGATGTGACGGTGATCCGCCCGCTGATCTTTCTGCCGGAGAAGCACGCGCTCGGCGTTGCCCGCGCGCATGATCTGCCGATTTTACCGCCGAACTGCGACATTACCGGGCACACCAAGCGCGAGGAGGCAAAGCAACTCGTCAAGCACATCACAAGCCTCGTGCCGGACTTCGAGGAGAAGTTCATGCACGCGCTCTCGACCACGGAGACCTATGGTCTCTGGGATCGGATGAGATTGAAAGGCGACGAGAGTCATAAGAGATAGTTTTTGCCTCCTATGGGGCAGGCGCTATTCAAACCAGTCTTGCCCCTTCGGGGGAATTTTTGATTGGCGAGGCAACACAAAAACAGCGCGAATTGCGGATGCAACTTGCGCTGTTACTCACGCTTGGTTTTTAACCAACGGCGGATTGGTCTTGTTCTGGTTTTTTGTAAAACCTCTGATTCAACCGATAGACAATCGCAACCGCAACCAGCACACCGCCGGTGATGATCATCAGCAGCGGCAGCGAAACCTTGTCCGCCAGCGGGCCAAAGAGGGACATGCCGATCAAGAGAAATCCGCTGTACATCGCGCCCATCAACCCGAACACCCTTCCGTGCATGGCTGGTTCCGCACGTTCTTGAATCAGCGTGGTGATAGCCGTCTGCGCCAGGGTAATCGCGACGCCAAGCAGGAGCATGATCGCCAGATAGATGACAAAATTGTTGATTGCCCCTAGTCCGACGGTGAATAATCCGCAAAAGCCAACACCAAACAGTAGCGTCTTGACGCGGTTTGAAAACCCGCCCCAAACACCGAGCAGCAGACCGCCCGCCGCCATCCCGGCAAAGCCGACCAGTTCAACAATCGTGAGATACCAATAACTTCCGCCGTAGACGCGCGTCACCAGCAGTGCAGCGAGGAATCCGCCGGGGACGCTGAGCAGAATGAACAGCCCATACAGCAACAAAAGTTTCGCGAGAAAACCTTCCGTGCGGATGTAGTTCAGCCCGCTTTTTACATCGGAAAGCACAGGTTGCTGCTCTTGCGTGGTTGACTGCTGCTTTGGCAGCAGGATACAGCTCAATAGCCCGATGCCGACCGCTGCTGTGGCGATGTCGATAAACAGCGTGGAGCGAAGCGTGCCCAGCGTGAGAATCGCAGCGGCAGCCGCCGGAGTGGCAAACTGAATGATCGACTGAAGCGTGGCGTTGATGCCGTTGACGCGCATCAGGTGCTCTTCCGGCACGAGCAATGGCGTTGTTGCGTTGACGGCGGGCAGCTGAACACCCGCGCCGATGGAGCGGATCACAGAGGTGACGAGCAGCGCAATCAGCACTGTGTTGTCCTCCCGAATGAGGGGGAACAGGAGCGCGAGCGCGAGCGTTGCCGCGGCAATGATCGCGTCCGAAACGATGATGAGCATCTTTTTCGAGTAGCGGTCCGCCCATGCGCCGGAGACGAATGAGATCAGCGTCTGCGGCAAAAACGAACAGACCGTCAGCGCCGCAATCCATGCGCCGGATGTGGTTTTCAGCGTCACATACCAGACGATGGCGAACTGAACGAGCATAGACCCAAACAAGGTCACGCCCTGACTGATGAAGAAAAGAACTGTTTTTCGCTTCCAATTTGTGTCGATTTGTTCCATAGAATCCTCCGTTTCTTGTTTTAAATTACAAAACATCAAGAATCCGAAGGGTGCTTGTGGCGATTTGTTCCATAAAATCCTCCGTTTCTTTCTTTGTTTTACAGGATAGCAAAGAAACGAAGGGTGGTGTTTTACTGGAGGGTTGCGATTTTTCTCATGTCTTCTATGCCAATTCTCATATTTTGGGCATCCTCCCTTGCGCTGATTAACGCCGAGAGCAAATGGTCGCACACGGATACGAGCTCTTCATTCTCTTCGGGCGTGTTCAGCGCTTCCAGGATCTGGACTTCACGGCAATGGGAGAGCTTTCCCGTGAGCCGCAGAATGGCGGAGAGCGAATAGTTTGCGCAGCGCAATGTGCGAATGATCAGCAGGCGCTCCATGTCTTGGGAAGCATACATGCGATATCCGTTTTGCATGCGCCCGATGGAGACAAGGCCGTTGCGCTCCCAGTTTCGCAGGGTTTCAACGGTAACGCCGAGCGCATCTGCGGCATCGCTTCGCTTTAAGGGCGGGGTCATGGGGGATGGATCGCGCGTCAGCATGGTTTCAACAGATAGAATAGCGCCCTTGGCAAACGCGGTCTCGCGGTCGATCTGCTCGATGTAACGATTCGTCTTTTGCAGTGCGTCGGAGAACCGGCACTCCGCGCAAAGGCGGATGATCTCGATGGCGGTTTTGCGAAGTCCGTTTTGCAGCACTTCGGCGCGCAGCGCAAGGCGCGCAAAGCGCACCTGCTCCAGCTGCAGCAGTGTATAAACGCGGTAACCGTTTGGCAAACGAACCGGTTTGGTCAGAAAGCCGATCTCTTCATAGAAGCGGATCGTGTTGGGATGCAACCCGGTCAGATTTGCAATTTCGCTGGTTCGCAGTGTCGTCATAGCATGCGGCCCTTTGATTCTATCGCTGGTTTTCCACCATTATACACATGAATCAAACAAAAAAGAACCAGCCTTGCGACCGGTTCTGAGAATGAAGTCCCCGTGCTTCGGATGAAGCGAAGAGGTTTCTTATGGAAAAAAATCGAAAGGTGGTTTTTACCCCTTGTAGATTATGGTTACATGGACGCTTCATCGGAAAACTGCGGATGGTTTCCGTAATAGCAGTCCTCAAACAGCTTTCTGCCGCGCTCCGCCGTCATTTGAGCGGGTGAGACGACTGTAGCAAATGCGGAAAGCGACGTTTCAGCCCATTCATCTATTTTGGAAAGATAGGCTCTTTCATCGACTCCCATATCACGAAAACAGGTTTTGAAACCGATTCGGTTCATCATAGAAAAAATGTGGTCGATCAGCTGTTGTGATAATTCGGTACATTCCCCAACATAACCCAAGCGGTGAGCCAATGTTGCATAGGCATCCTGCGGTCCGCAGAACTTCATCGTATAGGGGAGCATGAGCCCGCATACAGTTCCGTGGGGGATTCCAAACGCCGGGCCGGGGTGATCGTAGGAATGCGCCAAGCCGGTACAGGAATTGGTGATAGCGATGCCCGCGAGAGAAGCGGCTACATGCATTTTTTCTTTCACGTTTTTCTTCTTCTCGGCATCGCAGCATGACGATACGGACAGCTCCAGATTCTCAAGGATATCGGAAGCCGCCCCGAGTGCCAGAGCGCGCGAGTAAGCGGAGGCGTTTTTTGCCACACTTGCTTCGATCGCATGGGTCAATGCATCCATCCCGGTCGACAGTGCGATGTGGTCAGGAAGCGAATCTGTCAGGTCGGCGTCCAGTATTGCATAATGCGGGATAAGTGTATTGTCCATCAGCAACCGCTTAATTTTTGTAACAGGATCGATTAAAACTGCGACCGAAGTGGTTTCTGAACCCGTGCCGCTGGTGGTTGGAACGGAAACATGGATCGCCTTTTTTCCCAGCGCGGGCAGGGAGAAAGGGATGAGCGCGTCTTCCAAGCGTAGATCGGGGTTTTCATAGAACAGATGGACAGCTTTTGCGGTATCCAAAACGCTGCCGCCGCCGATGGCTAAAATCATATCTGGTTGAAAATCCCTGGTTCGTTCCACGCAAAGGAAGATATCTCCGATCAATGGTTCCTGTGTTACTTGAGCAAGATAGCAGACCTCCGCACCCGTTTCATTCGCCAGTGTTTTCACCGTCGAATTCAGTTCGTCAGTATAGCCGATCACACCGATTCGTTTTTTTCCTAAAGTCGAAAAATAGGATAATGAGCCGCGTCCAACAATGATTTTCGGGCAATAAATAGCAGAGAACAAAGGATTCATGGGATTCTCCCTTCAAATCGATATTCTATTGATAGAATACTTAGATGTGCTTACGATGTTGATTGTACAACATCGACGAACAAGAGTAAAGACGATAATGGGGTTTTTTTGTCACGTAGGACAGGT
>JAUYTF010000125.1 GCA_030695285.1 Eubacteriales bacterium
GGCGCCCAATCGGGCGCCCTGCGTGCGTTATAAGGAAACGCTGCTATCTTAGGTGACCTTCTCGTGATTGATGATTCCGCCGAACACGGTTCGAAGGCAGATTCGAAGATCCAGCCAGAGAGACCAATGCTCAATGTACCAGATATCGTGTTGCACACGCCCTTCAATCGAGGTGTCTCCGCGGTATCCGTTGACCTGCGCCCAGCCGGTGATGCCGGGGCGCACGAGGTGCTTGAGCATGTAGAGCGGTACGGTCTCCTGAAATTGTTCTACATAGTGCGGTATCTCCGGTCGCGGGCCGATCAGGCTCATATCCCCTTTGAGCACGTTGAAAAACTGCGGCAGTTCGTCGATGCTGGTCTTGCGCATGAGGCTGCCAAAGCGCGTCTTGCGCGGGTCGTTGTCCTGCGTCCAGCCGGTATTCTCCTTCGCATTTACGCGCATGGAGCGAAACTTATACATTTGAAACAGGCGCTTGTTCTTGCCAACGCGTGTCTGCTTGAAGATGATCGGCCCCGCGCTGGAGAGCAGCGTACCGATTGCGGCAAAGAGCATCACGGGGCAGGTGAGGATGATGAGCAGCAGCGAGGAGGCGATGTCAAACAGGCGCTTGATCGCCGCGTTGCCGGGATAGTCCAGCGGGGTGGTGCGCAGGCTGAGCAGCTTGCATTCGCCGAACGTTTGTATCGTGGTGCTCGCGGGGATATAGTCGTTGTAGTGTGGAATGATGGAGACCTTTGTGCCATACTTTTCGGTTGCTGCGATGATCTGCGGCAGTAGCGTCGCCTGCTCGAGCTCCAGCGCGACGACAACCTCGTCTATGTCGGGAGAAGCGAGCAGCTCGCTGCCGGCGTTCTTCCATTCTCCGAGGCAGGGCAGGCCGTCTATGCCGCAGCTTTTTCCGATGTAGCCGTCGATAGTATAGCCGAACTGCGGCGCAGAGGCGATGGTTTTCGCGTATTTTTTCGCGAGCGCGCCGCTGCCGATCAGGATCACATGCTTGAGATTATAGCCCTTGCTGCGATAGTGCGAGAGCACCACGCGAACGAGCATCCGCTTTGTGAGCACCAGCGTGCTGGAAAGCAGGAAGAACAGCCCGAGCGCCGCGCGCGAAAAATCGACCAGCCGAAACAGATAGAACAGCGCTCCGCCGCCGACTGCGATGACGGCATTGACGAACAGCACCCATTTGATGTCGAAGCTGAAAGGTTTTCCGCGTACGGAATCGTAGAGCTTGGCGAGCTGGTAACCAAACACGCTGACCAGCGAAAACATGAGCGCAAACCAGAACAGGTTGCTTATCAGCAGCGCCGGGTTCTGCGGGTCGTTCCGCACGACGAGCAGCCAAAAACAGGTGGCGCTCATATAAGAAACACCTACGATGATAAAGTCAATCAGCCGATTGACCTGATTTAATATTCGCTGCCATCTTTTGATCATGCCGCACCTCTCTCACTTCTCATGAAGCGTCTTCACTTTTTGCCGTTTGCCGAAGCAGTTGCGCGCTCGACTTCTTCTTTATCTTACGCATTCAGCTGCTTTGCGTCAACTATAGCCACCAAAGCGAGATCCTCTGAGCTGCCTTGCGTGGACAGTGGACTGAGGTTTGCGCCAGATTTTGAACGGGCGGACATGGTATCCGCTCCATCGGAAAAACGATGATGGTAAAACAAGAAGGAGGTTCAGAAGAAATACGTTTAGTCTGAAAAAAATGAACATTTTTTCTCTGCGTTTTTCTAAAAAACACTCGCGGCAGGGCGAAAGATGGAGTATGATAGTCTGGATATTGTCATACAAGCGCGCCGTCGAGATAAAACGAACGATGATTTGGGTTGGAAGCGGCGCCGCGCAAGAGGAGGAACGATTTTTTGGATACAACGTTAAAAAAGCGGTTGGAGCGAACAGCGCTTGAAATCCGCATCGGCGTGCTGGAGCAGATGAAGGCGCGCGGCTTTGGCCACGTCGGCGGTTCGCTGAGCATTGCGGACGCGCTTGCTGTGCTATACGGCTCGCAGATGCGCTTTGATCCCAAGCGCCCGGACTGGGCAGAGCGGGATAAGCTCGTCTGCTCCAAGGGGCACGCAGGCCCGGCTGTGTACGCGGCGCTTGCGCTCTGTGACTTCTTTCCTTATGAAGTGCTCAAAACACTCAACCAGCCCGGCACCAGTCTGCCGAGCCATTGCGACCACAACAAGACGCCGGGAGTAGATATGACCACCGGCTCTCTTGGGCAGGGCACGAGCCTTGCCTGCGGGTTGGCGCTTGGCGAGCGGCTGCGCGGACGGGACACAAGGGTTTTCCTCATCGTCGGCGACGGCGAAACCAACGAAGGTCAGGTCTGGGAAGCCTGCATGTTTGCCTCAGCGAAAAAGCTCGGCAATCTCGTGCTGCTGCTGGACGTCAACGGCAAACAGCTCGACGGCTGCACGAAGGATATCCTCGACACGCTGGATCTTTCAGCGAAGGTCAAGGCGTTTGGTTTTGACACCGTGAGCATCGACGGAAACGACATTGAGGCAGTCTATACCGCGCTGGAGCGCACGAGAAACGGCGGGGATAAACCCTACGCCATCGTGCTCAACACCGTCAAGGGCAAAGGCGTTGCCGCGGTGGAACAGGCAAAGAGCAACCACAGCATGGCGGTTTCGACCGATCAATGGAACGAATGGCTGCTCTCGCTCATCGCGCAGCTGGATTAAGGGGGGGGATAGTAGTATGGAACTCATTTACGACGGAAGCATGGACTCCCGCCTGTTTAAGGATATCATCGGGCAGACGATCAGCAAACTCAGCGCCCAAGACCCGGATTATATCTATCTCGACGCGGATTTGATGAGCTGCGTTGGAACCTGCCAGTGGGCGACGGAAAACCCCGAGCGAGGCATTAACTGCGGTATTTCGGAAGCGAACATGATCGGTGTTGCCTGCGGCCTTGCCGCAAACGGCTTTAAGCCCGTTGTGCATACGTTTGGCCCGTTTGCCTCGCGCCGTGTGTTTGATCAGGTGTTTCTCTCTGCTGGTTACGCGAAAAACGACATCACCATCATCGGCACCGACCCGGGCGTGACGGCAACCTTCAACGGCGGCACGCATATGCCTTTTGAGGATATTGCGCTGTATCGCACCATTCCGACGGCGACGATTATCGACGTCACGGATGTACCGATGCTCATCAGCGTACTCAAGCAGTGCAAGGATCTACCGGGTGTGAAATACATCCGCGTCGGCAGAAAGAACGCGGCAAAGGTGTTTGCGGACGGAACAGAGACGCCCATCGGCCCCGCAATCACCCTGCGCGAGGGCAAGGACGTCGCCATCTTCGCCAGCGGCATCATGGTGCATGAAGCCATGCAGGCAGCAAACAAACTCGCAAAAAGCGGTATCGAGGCCGCGGTGGTCAATTTCTTCACCATCAAGCCGCTCGACACGGACACGGTCAAGAAATACGCCAAGCAGTGCAAAAACATCGTGGTCGCGGAAAACCACAACCGCATCGGCGGGCTCTACAGCGCGGTCTGTGAAACGCTTGCGCGGGAAAACACCGCCCGCATCGACGTGGTCGCGGTCAACGACGAATACGGCGAGGTCGGCCCGCAGGATTATCTGCAAAAGCGCTTTGGCTTAACGGCGGAGCACATCGTCGAGACGGCGACGGCGCTGATCGGATAAAAATCGCCGCCGGAGAATCAGGCATGAGACGAAGAGGGGGATACGCTTTCCCCCTCTTTTTACGTTTCTCTCGATTCACGCGGGTGCGATTGCATAGCAGACGTGTTGCATGAAAACTCATTATCGAGTATGCTGTCTGTAATAAGCATGTAGCAAATCTGACCGACAAGAATCTACACGGGAGAGAAGCCATGGAGTTCCAAATCACCGAAGGTCGAGTTTTCAGCCTCAACGAGCAGCAGGAAGTTCTATCCGAAGCGACATACTCCTTAGTCAGAGACGGAATCGTAGACATCAACCACACCTATGTCAACCCCGCGCTGCGCGGGCAGGGCATTGCAGGAGAGTTGATGGAAGCGCTCGCAAGCGAGCTGCGCAAACAGGGGTTAAAGGCCACTGCGTCATGCTCCTATGCCAACGTCTGGCTGGAAAGACACCGCGCGGCAAATGCGGATATCATCGCGTGAATCAACGAGCGTAATCTACACGGTGCATGCTCCCGAGAACCTCGGTTGCGTGGCGTATTAGCCGAATGAATGGCGTATCGCCTATCCAAACGGCAAAATTATGTGAACGAACTTAAAATTCATGCGCAGTTGTGCGAAAAAACACCCATTTCAGGCCATATGTATGCAGCGTGCATATTGACAGGCTGTTATGCATAATACTACAATCATTTCGAGTTAGCATGTAACTATCCTCGGCATTCGATGGCGGCTCCCTCAAAACCGCTCGAGTGCCTTACTGTTTCGTTTCATTTCAACATTGCATCCGAGATGACAGTCGGGGGCAGATCAGAGGGCTGATGCATGCGGCATTCCATCAGAAGCACGCCGGACGATGTCACAACGGAATATTGGGCGTATGAACAAGCGCCACGCAAGCGAAGAAGCGGAACAGTCTCCAAGGCGCTGCTGCGCGGATGCGTTACGGCATTATTGCTCATTGCGCTTGCGCTGTTGTATTTGCGGCAGTATACCGTCGCCGGGGCGTCGATGGCGCCAACCTTGATGGCGGGAGACCGCGTGTTCTATGTGGGGTTTACCAAGGCGAACTATGGCGACCTGGTTTTATTCGACGCAGGCGAGACGTACGGGTTCGTGATCAAGCGCGTTGTAGGTCTTCCTGGCGATATTATTGAGGTCATGCAGGACGGGCGCGTGCTGCGCAACGGTGTGCTGCTTGACGAAGCGTATATCATAACCGATTCGCTGGGCAACAGCGCCCTGCAAGCGGTCACCATAGAGAGCGGGAGGCTCTTCGTTCTTGGCGATAACCGTGCGGAGTCGATCGATAGCAGGGATGTGCGTGTCGGCCAGATCCGCCTTGCGTCCGTTCGCGGCGTGGTGACGAGAATGCTGCGGGAAACCGGTCCCTCTTAGCGAAAGAGAAGGATACTGCGAGGGTTTAAAAGATTGAAGATAGCCGGAGCAAGCCGCATATCGGCTGGCTCGGCAAAACAAAGGATCAGCGGGTATGAGACGGAGCAGAAACAGAATTGTACAATGCGCAATCGCCCTGATCTTCACCGCGCTCATGCTGGCCCAGTTTGGCTGCGTGGGCGAGACGGTGAGCGCGCTGGACTATTCTCTGGAAAGCGAACTATATACCGGAGTGACGGAGGAGCCGGCCGAGAGCGGCGAACCGACGCCGGAGCAAACGGTGCAAAGCGGCGACACGACTCCGGAGCAATCGAGCACACCCATGTTGAGCGCAACCCCCGCGCCCGAGATAACGCCGGGTGCTACGCCCGCGCAGACGCTTTCCGGGGCAACGCCAGCGCCCGACGCGAGCGGTAGCAATGTGACCCCGCTGCCTTCACAGACGCCGGAGATCCATCGGCTCACCGTTTTCGTGCAGGATCAGACCGCTACGGGACTCGCCGGCGCGCGCGTATCGCTCTATCAGGACGAATCGCTGCTGTTCACCGGAATGACCGGTATCGACGGTCTTGTGTCTTGGATGCTTCCGCTCGGGCATGTCTACCGCGCAACGGCTGCGCTTTCGGGCTATCTGCCAGGCGACGGTAACGGCAACACGTATGATATGGCGCGGGACGTGCTTGCAAAGATCACGCTTGCACAAAGCGCGCAAACGGACGACAGCATGGCAACACCAACGCCGATCCCCGTACCGGAAGGCGCACAGGGCAGAGTGATTATCGAAGCTGCGGCGGTGACCATCCAGCAGAAGCAGGAGGGGTTTACGCTGCTTGACGGCGTGAGCGCGCAGACGGAGTTTGGCCAGCCTGTTGCAGTATGGGTTGTGAACAACGGCGGGTTTCGCGCGGATATCGCGGGAACCTACAGTGTGATTTACGGCGCGTTTCAGGAAGGCGCGCTCATCAGCGTTACGCGCGCGATTACAATTGAGGGCGCGGAGACGGAGATGGTGGCGCAGGATCAACCAAGCGCACCCGCTGGCAGCAGCAAAGAGCGCTATGAAATCCTGATGGCATATCGCGCCGAGGTCGGGGCGGAGCTCAGCGAACGGGTTGCGGCTTTGAGCGCTGCGTATCAGCGAAAAGTTGACGAAGCGCTGGCAGAAAACGACGAAGCCCGCATTCTGGCGGAAGTCACGACGCAGAATGATACGGATGCGTCATCCAAAACGAAAGACGTGCAGCAGACGCTCGAAGCAAAGGTGACCAACTGGTCGGATGTGCTGGCGACGTTTTTCGCGCGATATGTGGCAAGCGAAGAGAACCCGCTGGATGTTGAGCAGCTGCGCGCCATCCCGTTGCATCAGCTGGACGATGTGTTTTGGGACATGAACCAGATCGAAGTCTTCCGCATGGACGGCGTGGCAAATGTTATGCTCAGCGCAAAGACCTACGAGGAGATGGCGGACGCGTACGGCATGAGCGCGAAACGCAAAACCTTCCTATATGAACTCATGCAGCCGGAGTTTCAGCGTACGTTTGCTTCCGTGACGGGGAACACAGCGTTTGCAGATACTTCGGAGGAGAGCATCCAAGCGTTGCTTGCGACGCTGCCGCAAGACACCAATGTTGCGCGCAAACAAGTGGTTGAAACGGCGCTTTCGCTTGCGGGCAAAGTCTCCTATGTCTGGGGCGGAAAATACAATCGCCTTGGCTGGAACACTGACTGGGAAAATGGCGACCAGTCACCGGAGGGTGAGAGCGCAAAGATAACGCGTGTCAACGGGCTGGATTGCAGCGGATTCGTCAGCTGGACGTTCATCAACGCAACCGGAGATCCGGCGGCTATTCGCGCGATCGGCAACGGCTCTAGCAATCAATGGGCGAGTTCCGGCGCTATCGGCTGGGACGAGGGGCGTCCCGGCGATCTCGCCTTCTACAACGCGCCGGGCGCTGAGCAGTTCAACCATGTTGGAATCATTGTTTCGGTTGACGACGACGGGAGTTATCTCGTTGCGC
>JAUYTF010000131.1 GCA_030695285.1 Eubacteriales bacterium
GAAATCATGCTTTGCGAGCTAGATCGGCAGAAATCTTATGACGCAACGACGATCTTGTATGTAGAAAAAACACAGTATGAAGCGCGCTCAAGGCACGGGTTCGACGACGTGATGCGCATTGTGCGCCGCCTGCGCGCGCCAAACGGCTGCCCCTGGGATCGGGAGCAGACGCACGCGTCGCTTAAAAACGCGCTGCTGGAGGAGAGCTATGAGCTCATCGACGCCATAGACGAGGATGACGAAGCGCATATCTGCGAGGAGCTGGGAGATGTGCTCTTGCAGATTGCCATGCACGCGGTGATTGCCGAGGAGCAGAGTGCATTTACCGCACGGGACGCCTGCACCGAACTCGTTGAAAAGCTCATCTACCGCCACCCGCATGTGTTTGGTAGCATTCGAGTGAGTGGATCGGACGAGGTTCTGAAAAACTGGGACGCGCTCAAGATGTCGCAGCGCGGTCAAACATCGCAGACGCAAGTGCTCAAAAGCGTCCCGAAAAGCTTTCCCGCACTGTTGCGCAGCCGGAAAGTACAAAAGAAAGCCGCGGACGTGGGCTTTGACTGGAGTTGCGCGAACGATGCGTTTTATAAAATCTCCGAGGAGACGGAAGAACTGCGCGTTGCGATGGAGCAGGGGAGCAATGTGGAAGAGGAGATGGGAGATCTGCTGTTCGCGGTTGTCAACGTAGCCCGTCTGCTCAAACTGGAGCCGGAGTTTTTACTCATGCAGGCGACAGACAAGTTTATCGATCGATTTGAACAGATGGAAGCTTTCGCACAAGCGCGCGGAAACGAGCTGAAGAATCTGAGTTTTAAAGAGCAGGATAAACTATGGGACGAGGTAAAAAAGCGCCGAGTTACGGAATAAATTCACAATTAAAGGCTTGCCAATCACCGTCAAGATTGATACAATAATCCAGCAACCAAAAATTCATGGAGGATATTTTATAATGAATAAAACCGATTTGATCGCGGCCGTCGCGGAGAAGAGCGAACTCTCAAAGAAAGACGCAGAAAAAGCGGTAGTCGCATTTCTGAACTCCGTCGAAGAGTCCCTGAAGGCTGGCGACAAAGTTTCCATCGTTGGGTTTGGCACCTTTGAGGCGAAGGTTCGTCCCGCCCGCAAAGGCCACAACCCACAGACCCGCAAGGAAATCGACATCCCCGCTTCCAAGCTGCCCACTTTCAAGGCCGGCAAGGCGCTCAAGGATTCGCTCAACTAAAGATAATCATGTTTCTAACGCCGCAAGGAGCTTCCTGCGGCGTTTCTTGTTTTACAAGTAAAGAACAGCAGAAATACTTGGTTGCCGTTTGAAAACCGGACTTGTTTTCAATCTGGTTTATAAAGTTTGCGTAAAAACTTGATTCCGTTCGAGATTTGCGCGATAATAAACGCATTATTTGGTATAGATGGGAGTTGGTGCAGGATGAAACAGTTGCAAGATCGAATTCGCGCCGAAGGGCGCGTGCTTCCGGGCAACATCATAAAGGTAGACGGCTTTTTGAACCACCGCGTGGATACGGCGCTGATGCGCGACATGGCGAAGGAGTTCAAAAGCCTTTTTGATTTAACGGGGCTCACTGCCGTGTTGACGGTGGAGGCGTCCGGCATTGCGCTAGCGACCATATGCGCAGAAGAGTTTGGTGTTCCGATGGTGTTTGCAAAGAAAGCAAAATCGGACAACATCGAAGGCGGCCTTTATAAAAGCGACATCTACTCTTACACCTATAAAAAAAAATTTACGCTCATCGTCGCGAGTCAGTGGCTCAATTCGAGCGATAAGGTATTCGTCGTTGACGATTTTCTTGCCAACGGCGAGGCGCTGCGGGGTCTGGTCGAGATTGTTGAGGAAGCTGGAGCAGAGTTGCTCGGTATCGGCGTTGCTATCGAAAAAGGTTTCCAGCCCGGCGGTCAGCGTCTGCGCGATGCCGGTGTGCATCTCGAGTCTCTCGCCATTATAGAGCGAGCGGACGAAAACGGCGTCGTCTTTCGCGAGGAGTAGCGTATGCGTGAACGTGTCGTCGTACTCGACTTTGGCGGACAATACAACCAGCTCATCGCGCGCCGCGTACGCGAGGCGGGCGTCTATAGTGAACTTATTACGCACGATGCGCCGATTGAGCGCATCAAGGGGGAGTCCTTAAGTGCAATCATCATGACCGGAGGCCCCGACAGCGCTTATGAAGAGGGCGCAAAAGCTTGCGACAACGCGGTGTTTTCGCTTGGCGTTCCGGTGCTTGGCATCTGCTACGGCATGCAGTACATCGCAAAGGTATTTGGCGGCGCGATTGCCTCCGCACCGATTCGCGAATACGGGCATACCAAAATTCGCTTCACCGATCATCCCTTGTTTACCGGTATGGGCGATGTCGTCTGGATGAACCACAACGATTCTGTCACACGCGCGCCGGAGGGCTTTGCCGCGATTGCGTCCACCTGCGCTTGCCCCGTTGCGGCGTTTGCGGATGAAGAGCGCAAAGTTTACGGCATTCAGTTTCACGCGGAAGTGACGCACACGCAGAACGGGCAGAAGCTCTTCGAAAATTTCCTCAAGAGCGTCTGCAACCTCAAGTGCGATTACAGCGCGGCAAACCTCAAGGACGAGCTGATTGCGAGTATCCGCGCGCAGGTAGGCGATAAGCGCGTGATCGGTGCGCTCTCCGGCGGCGTGGATTCCTCTGTCGCAAGCGTGCTGGTACATGAGGCGGTTGGCGCACAAATGACCTGCATCTTCGTCGACCACGGACTATTGCGCGAGAACGAGGCCGACGACGTGATGCGCGTCTATCACGACACGCTTTCGCTCAATATCATCAAGGTGGACGCGCGGGAGAGATTTCTTTCGAAACTTGCGGGCATCACGGAGCCGGAGCAGAAGCGCAAGATCATTGGCGAGGAGTTCATCCGCGTGTTTGAGGAAGAATCGAAGAAACTCGGCGGCGCGGAATATCTGCTGCAAGGCACAATCTATCCCGACGTCATCGAGAGCGGAACGAGCAGCGCAAGCACGATCAAGAGCCACCACAATGTCGGCGGCCTACCCAAGGATATCGGCTTTGTCGGGTTGGTCGAGCCGCTACGGATGCTCTTTAAAGATGAGGTGCGCGCGCTGGGCGAGTCGCTTGGCATTCCGCACGAGCTCGTCTGGCGGCAGCCGTTTCCGGGCCCGGGATTGGCGATTCGCGTGCTGGGTGACGTGACGGAGGACAAGCTCGCCATCCTGCGCCGCAGCGACGCGATCTTCCGCGAGGAAGTCAAGACTGCGGGGCTCTCGGAAGCGATCTGGCAGTATTTCACGGTGTTTACCGGCATGCGCACGGTTGGCGTGATGGGTGATCTACGCACGTATGATTACATCATCGGAGTGCGCGCGGTGACCTCGACGGACGCGATGACGGTGGAGTGGGCGGAGATTCCGTATTCCGTGCTGCGGCGCATCAGCGAACGAATTATTGGCGAGGTGCCGCACGTGAACCGCGTGGTCTATGACATCACCAGCAAACCGCCGGGAACGATTGAGTGGGAGTAAAAAAACGCAGTG
>JAUYTF010000134.1 GCA_030695285.1 Eubacteriales bacterium
AGTGTTTAGTAGACCGCCTAGATTTCGTCGTTTTTGTTATTTAAACACAAAACGGGAAAAGACACTGCGTGATGAAACATCCCGATTTTCAATTATGTAAGAATTCTGGCAGACCAACTGTGAAATGCGATGAAATCAAGCGAAAAATGCCCTTAACCCCCCATATATTGTCAATTTTCCTTGACGCACAACAATAGCTGATATATAATTTTCAAGTAATCCTGCACTCTTATGGTGTGTTCATAATAGATTGTTTGTTTGAAGCTGGAGCGCGACGTGCAATTGGCTCAAATTGCGGATGGATATTATGAAGTGACCGTGCAGAGATGTGCGGTTACATTTTTTTATAGATCGGAGAAACATCATATGTGGTGGCTTTACACAGTCATCGGCATCCTGGCGCTGCTCTCCGGTTTCCTCGTTGGATACGCTTATCGTCGCAATATTGCGGAAGCAAAGGTGGCAAAGGCGGAGGACGCCGTAAAAAAGCTCTATGATGATGCCCAACGCAAGGCTGAAGAGATCAAAAAAGAGAAGATCTTAGAGGCGAAAGAAGAAGTATTTAAAACTCGCTCCGAAGCGGAAAGAGAAAACCGCGAACGCCGCGGAGAGATTCAGAGAAACGAAAGGCGCATTTTTCAGAGAGAGGAGATTCTCGATAAGAAAACGGATTCGCTTGACAAGCGCGAAGCTGCACTCGCAAACCGCGAAGCGGAGATCGATGGCGTAGAAGCCACTGTCAAAGCACTGCATGAACAGCAGCTTCACGAACTGGAAAAGATATCGGGACTCTCCATGGAAGACGCCCGCAATATGTTGCTTGCCAACGATGAGCGGGAAACACGGCACGACGCTGCAATCCTGATTCGCGACATCGAGTCCAAGACAAAAGAAGAAGCGGACAAGCGCGCAAGAAACATCGTCACGCTGGCTATCCAGCGCTGCGCAGCAGATCACGTTGCGGAGGCGACTGTCTCCGTTGTGGCACTCCCAAACGACGACATGAAGGGCCGCATCATCGGCCGCGAGGGACGCAACATCCGCGCGCTGGAAACGGCGACGGGTGTAGACCTCATCATCGACGACACGCCGGAAGCGGTCATCCTCTCGGGATTCGATCCCGTTCGACGCGAAGTGGCGCGCATTGCGCTCGAGAAGCTTATTCTCGACGGGCGCATCCATCCCACCCGCATCGAAGAGATGGTCGAAAAAGCGCGCAAGGATGTTGACAACTCCATCCGCGAGGCAGGCGAAGCGGCAGTGCTTGAAGTTGGCGTTAACGGCCTGCATCACGAGATCGTCCGCTATCTTGGCCGGATGAAGTACCGCACCAGCTATGGCCAGAACGTGCTCAAGCACTCCATCGAGGTTGCGCATCTCGCGGGCATCATGGCGGCCGAGCTTGGCGCAAATGTGGCACTTGCCAAGCGCGCGGGACTTCTGCACGACCTGGGCAAGTCCATCGACCATGAGGTCGAGGGTTCGCATGCGCAGATCGGCGCAGATCTAGCCAAGAAGTTCCGCGAGAACAACGCCGTTATCCATGCGATCGTGGCGCACCATGGAGATGTGGAGCCGCAGACAGTCGAGGCGATCCTCGTGCAGGCTGCCGATGCAATCTCCGCTGCCCGCCCCGGCGCGCGGCGCGAGACACTCGAAAGCTACATCAAGCGCCTCGCGAAACTCGAAGAGATCGCAAATGCGTTTGACGGCGTGGATACGTCCTTTGCCATTCAGGCGGGCCGCGAAATCCGCATCATCGTGAAACCTGATCGCGTGAGCGACACTGAAACGGTGATTTTGGCCAAGGAGATCGCAAAGCGCATCGAAGGCGAACTCGAATACCCAGGCCAGATCAAGGTCAGCGTCATTCGGGAAACGCGCACGGTAGACTACGCGAAGTAAGACAAACGAATACAGATCGGGGCATGGGTTAGCCATGCCCCGTTTGTTGACAACAAGTATCTAATCGTTTGACGAAAATCAGCACAAAAATCAGCACAGTATTGTTTGTCGGTGGTTTTTCACGGCAAACGCACGGAGGGCATCCCATGTTCCCTGTTGCGGACGGGCATTGTGATTATCTATATGGCGCG
>JAUYTF010000137.1 GCA_030695285.1 Eubacteriales bacterium
GCCTGGCTTGACATAGCCGCGGTTTGCAATCGAGAAGCGATCCGCCACGGCTCCGGTCATCTTGCGCACGGTGCGCGGCATGGTGTCGCCCTTGCCATTGAGCGAAAGATGTAAAAACTTCGGGAAGCAATCGTAGATCGCGGGGTTTTGCACGCCGTTCTCCTCTACCCACGCGTCGGTCATGTAGAGAACGTTGTCATGGCGGGAGAGGTCGGAGACGATCTGCGGCGTGCTGTAAGGACCCATGTTGACGCGACCTGCGAAGTTGCTCTGTTCACAGAGCATGAGATATGCGTCGAGGTCGTCCATCTTGCGTTCTTTGGCGATTTGGTGGACGGTCTTGCCGTCATAGCTTTCATACCCCGGCCCGATGTAGGCGACCTGAATGTCGTCAAAACCGAAGCCCAGCAGCAGAATGGTGGCGTAGGCCAGCACGCGGAAGCGCAATTTGTTGAAAAACTTTCGCTTGTCCTGCGGGCTGAGTGCCTGATACCACACAGGCATAACGGCGGTGATGACTGAAACGCCCAGCAGCTCCGCGTAGATGTCAAACATCGCGTCCACGCCGTTGTTGCGCATGCGCTCAATGTTGGCAATCAGCTCGTCCTTGCATTTGAAGGAGCTGGTGCCAACGAATATGGCGTGGGAATACTGCAGCTTCACGGAGAGCCCGCTCGTGATCTCCTCGAGCTCGTCCAGCGCGCGCAAGAGATGTGGTCGCCCGAGCAGCTCCGGATACGCCATAGACACGGCGGAGCAGGCGCGCGGGTGTACGGTCAGCGGGCGGTCATAGCGCGCGCAGAGCTCGGCGACTTTACGCAGCTCCTCCTTCGGCGCGTAGAGGCCGGGCTCGTACATCAGCCCCAGCGAAACGCCGCAAGCGCCCTGCTTGAGATTCTCTTCGAGTAATTCCAGCATGCTTTCCTGTTCGTCTTCGCTCAAGGGGTGATTTGCATAGCCCGTGCCGCTTGCGCGGGCGGTGCAGTGCCCAGTGAGGGACGCGATGTTGAGCGGCGTGTTGCCGTCGATGGCGGAAAACAGTGCGTGTATATCGGGATAGACTCCCGAAAGGTTATCCATATGAAATAGCCCTGCGCCGACCTTGTCGATATACGGGCTTTCGCTTGCAAATCCTGTCATGGACAACCCGCAGTTGCCGGTGATAAACGAGGTGATGCCCTGCCGCACAAAAGGCTCAAAATACGGTATGGGGTCTTTTTTCGCCGCGAACCAGTCGTTGTGTGAGTGTGCGTCAAAAAAACCGGAGGAAACGCTCTTGCCGGAAAGATCGACGACGCTTGCAACCTCGCAAGCGAGGGACTGCCCGACGGCAATAATTTTGTCGTCTTCGATGAGGATATCGCCGATAAACGCATCCGCTCCCGTTCCGTCGTAGATGCGGCCGTGTTGCAACAGTGTTTTCATGAGTATAAACTTCTCCCATTTTGATCCCGGTAACATGGTATCACAAACCGCGGAAAATGAGAAGTTCCGGAACGGTTCCGAATGGAAATTGTGTGGTTTGATTTGAAGGTAAATGAGAAACTTCGGAATGGTTCCGAATGGAATTTGTGTTTTGATTTGAAGGTAAATGAGAAACTTCGGAACGGCTCCGAATGGAATTTGTGTTATGATTTAAAGAAAAATGAGAAGCTCCGGAATAATCCCGAATAATCCCGAATAGAAATTGACGAATTCGCAATTCCAAACTATACTATAACAAAATGAATAGCGTGTGCATCTGCGCCTGAGGAAGGCGCCGGCAAGCGAAAGCCTGCCGAGGGAATACGGATGAGAATTCCGGGCTACCCCAGTAACCGTGAAGCGGACGAACGGACACAAAGGCCACTGCAATGACGATTGCGGGAAGGCGTCCTAGTAGGATGAAGCTAAGCCGGGAGACCTGTTTGCGCATGAAAATACTCCTGGGGTGGAGTGAAGCTATCGAGCGCGCCGACAGCACGCGATGTTTCCATTGCTCCCTCTCCTCAAAGAGCGGAGCATTTTTTTATTGCGTCCCTCTCTTCTTTTTAATTGGCAATCGAAGAGCGGATACCTGATGATTTGCTTCCCTCTCAGCTCTATTCATTTATCTAAGATTGAAAGGGGATCAAACACAACATGAAACGAAACAAACTATTTGCCGCGCTGCTTGCGGTGCTGCTGCTTCTCGGGGCGATGAACGCCTGCGCGCCTGCCGTGACGGATGCGGCTGCCGCTGAACCTGCTGCCGAAGCCACCGCTACCCAAGCGCCGGAGGCAAACGAAGCACCCGCTGGTGTAACCGTAACCGATATGATGGGGCGCGAGGTAACGTTAGCCGAGCCGGCCACCCGCGTGATCGCGCTCAGCGCGGCGGACTGCGAGGTGCTCTACGCCGTCGGTGCTGGCGACCTGCTCGTTGGCCGCGGTGAATACTGCGATTATCCGGCGGAGGTGCTCAACGCGCCCGCCGTGCAGTCCGGCATGGAGACCAACATCGAGCAGATCATTGCGCTAGCCCCGCAGGTGCTAGTCATGAGCGCGATGGCGCAGACCGAGGATCAGGTCAAGCAGCTCGAAGCCGCGGGCATTCAGTGCGTGGTGTCGGATGCAAAAGACATCGCGGGCGTGTACACTGCAATCACGATGATTGGCGCGCTTACGGGGCATGACGCGGAGGCGGCTAGCGTCGTTTCGAGCATGCAGGGCACGTTGGATGCGCTCGCCGCGCACGCAAGCGAGCTCAGTGGCAAGAGCGTTTACTTTGAGGTTTCCCCGCTGCAATATGGCCTCTGGACGGCAGGCAGCGGCACGTTTATGGACGAAATCGCCGCTATGCTGGGCCTTACAAACATCTTTGCGAGTGCTTACGGCTGGGCGGAGATTTCCGAGGAGCAGGTAATTCAGGCAAACCCCGACATCATCGTGACCATCGCCATGTATTTCGGCGAAGACCTGACGCCGGTGCAGGAGATTCTCGCCCGCGCGGGCTGGCAGGATATCACCGCCGTGAAGAACGGCGATATACTCAACCTTCCGAATAACGAGCTTTCGCGCCCCGGCCCGCGCATCGCGGACGGCGCACAAGCACTCTTTGATTTTGTGAAAGAGATCGTAACACTAGAAAAAGCGGCGTAAATCATCACATACAATGAGAAAAGAGATCGTTGTCTATTGAAGAGCCATAACGAACAAACGCGCACTGGGGGCGAGCTGCCGCCCCCGGCGCACAACCTGCATAGCGGCAAACGGGAGGGCTTCCGCGCAGGCGAGTTCCTCCTGTTTTCGCTCGTCACGCTGGCGGTGATGGTGCTCTGCGTCTGCGTTGGCAGCGTGAGCCTGCCGCTAAAGGAGACGCTGACGGTCATCTGGAACGCGATCTGGGGCTTACCGATGCCAAGCGGCATCTCGGTGCCCATCATCCTCTCCGTGCGCCTGCCGCGCGTGCTCTGCGTTGCGCTTACGGGTGCGGCGCTCTCGCTCTGCGGCGGAGCCATGCAGGGGCTGCTCAAAAATCCGCTGGCGGACGGCAGCACGCTGGGCGTAGCCAGCGGCGCTTCGCTCGGTGCGGTGATCGCCATCGCGTTTGGTATCACGCTACCGCAGCTTCCGTTTGCGGGAACCATGGTGCTGGCGATGGTGTTTGCGTTTCTATCTTTGCTCATCATCCTCTCGCTTGCGTATAAAATCGACTTTTCGATGAGCACAAACACGATCATCCTCATCGGCGTGATCTATTCCATGTTTATTTCGAGCATCATAGCGCTCATCATTTCATTTGCCTCCGATCGCGTCAAGCAGATCACCTTCTGGACGATGGGGTCGCTCCTGGGCACCAGCCTGCAAAACGCGCTGGTGCTGCTCTGCGCGCTCGTCGTATTCGGCGGGGTGATCTTGCGCTATTCCCGTGAGCTCAACGCCTTTGCCGTGAGCGAAAACAACGCGCGCAACATCGGCGTGTCAGTGCGGCGGGTGAAACTCTTGCTGCTCATCGCGGTGAGCGCGCTCATCGGCGTTTGCGTCTCCATCGGCGGCACCATCGGTTTTGTCGGGCTTGTCACGCCGCACATGGTGCGCATGATCGTGGGTCCCGACCACAAGCGACTGCTGCCAGCGTCGCTCTTTGGCGGGGCGTCGTTTCTGATGCTGGCGGATCTCGTGGCGCGGACGCTCTTAAACCCCATCGAGTTGCCCATCGGAGTCGTCACCTCGTTTGTCGGCGCGTTCTTGTTTATCGTCATCTTTTATCGGTCCAAGCGGGTGCGCATATGAGCATATTGGATGTAAAAAATCTGACCGTGCGCTATGGAGAAAAAGCGATCGTCGACAATGTCAGATTCTCGCTCAACGACGGCGACTGGCTCATGATCGTCGGCCCCAACGGCGCGGGCAAGAGCACCATCGTCAACGCGGTTTCGCAAAGCGCGCCGTATACGGGAGAGATCAGCCTGCTGGGCAAGGACATTCGCCGCTATCGCCCGCAAGAACTGGCAAAGCGCCTCGGCGTGCTCGCGCAGACGCACACGATGGGCTATGGTTTT
>JAUYTF010000148.1 GCA_030695285.1 Eubacteriales bacterium
GTTTGGCATTCTTTTCCCGGGAATGTTGTCATCCTGGATGCAAGCTGTTCCAACCTATATGCTTGCGGATAGCTTAAATCGACTGATAAATCATGGAATGACTTGGCAAACCGAACTCCTTCAAATTTGTCTGCTGAGCACTATTGCCATTATCGTATTGTATGCCGGTATCGCTTGTATTCGCAGGAAAGTGCAATGTCAATAAAAAGTGTTTTCACTTTGCTGCTCCACGATATCAAGATGTGTTTCAAAAGCCTGTTGGTTTTCCAGCTGTTTCTGGCTCCCTTGAGCCTGTGGATCATCCTGTATCTGATATTTGGACAGACGGCCATTGGCAATCCCAAAATCGGTCTGATTGAGTACGAGAGCTCCTCTCTCGTGCAGCCCTTTTTTGAGACCTCCGAAGTCCGCTTGTATCCTGATGAGGACGCAATTATCAGCAGAATGGAAGCAGATAAACTGGATATGGGCATCGTTCTGTCGCCAGAATTCGACAAGGTTGTTCGTTCCGGCGAAGAGGGCGAAATGAAGATTTATATCAATGGCGCATCGCCATTGCAACGGCGCGTGCAATCCTTTGTTTCTCTGCAAAAAGGCGTTTTTGCGCTGCAGAACAGAGAGCCGATCTTGAGCATCACCGTTGAGCCTCTTGGAGATGCGGACATTCTTCCCTGGTTTTCTCGCCTGCTTCCGATTGTTGTGCTCATCGCAGTTATGATGGGCGGACTTTTCATTCCCGCTACGTCTTTGATCGACGACAAACAACGAAAGACCCTTCAGGCGGTTCTGGTCACGCCGGTCAATATGTATGAAATCATCTGGGCGAAGATGTTATTGGGGGGACTCATCAGCTTTCTGATGGGACTGATGATTTTTGCATTGAATCGAAGCCTATCCGTCAATACCATTCCCTTGCTGATCGTCCTGGCATTTGTCGCCATGTCGGCTTCTTGTTTCGGTTGCATTATCGGGTATCTTTCCAAGGATATGAAAGCAGTCACGACGCTAGCGCAAAGCTTGATGCTGCTGATGTATGCGCCGGCCATCCTGAACATTTTCCCGAAGATACCAGTCTGGATACAAAAGATATTTCCGACCTATTATTTCTTCTCCCCTCTGCTGAAGCTGTCCAATGGAAGCTTTTTTGCTGGGGACGTCTGGGAGATTGCCGCATTGTTTGGCGTATTCGCGTTACTCCAATTCATTCTGTTTATTCTGATCTGGAGACGTTACTCCTTTCAGGGCAATCATGCTTCGGTTGTGAAAGCGGGCTGCTCATACCAGTTGTAGCAAATGCGACTCGTTTGAAAAATCTTAGAATGTCTTTCATCGAGATGCGCCGGGCACTTTGCTAGATCTTTTAGCAATCGAATAGTACACCCCTACCACGCATCTAATATGCGCTGAACACTCAAAGAACGAGCTAAGGTTCAACCCCCTAAATAGTCGCCTATTCAGGGGGTTATTGTATTGCCTGAACGGAATCGAACCATCGCCCCTCAGAGGACGCGTTATCTGGCTCTGTTGGCCTTATCGCCTGTCATCTCTTATGATATACCAAGCGCTTGAAATCGGTCTTCGGCGCAATATTGCATTCACCATCCGCTTTCAAATGGACGCCGCTATATGCCCATTGAGATTCCCAGATATTTCGCCTGCTGTAACACTTGAGAGTCTATGGGAATGCTTTTCAACTTGCCCGAAACCTCGCCGAGCGGAACCGCTACGATCTCGGTTCCCCTTAGCGCAACCATATTTCCAAAAAGACCTTTCTTCACGAGCTCACCCGCCATAGCGCCAAAGCGGGAGCAAAGCAAGCGATCCGTCGATGTTGGGTCGCCTCCCCTTTGCAGATGCCCCGGTACGATCGCGCGCACATCCTGCTCGAGCCTATCGCTCAGAAGTTTGGCAAGCCGATTGCCGGGCGTCAAGGAAAGATTGTTTCGCTCCTTTTTGCTCAGCGCGGCTTCCTCCTTTGTGAGCGCGCCTTCGGCAATCGCAATAATCGAGAAATTTTTGCCTTGCTTGTTTCTTAACTCAATCGCCTTTAGCACTGCTTCAGTATCATACGGAATTTCAGGAATCAGCACAACATCCGCGCCCCCGGCAATCCCGGCGCTAAGCGTGATCCAGCCAACCTTGTGCCCCATGAGCTCAATAACAAAAACACGCCCGTGAGACGCCGCGGTCGTATGGATTGCGTCGATGACATAGGTTGCTTTTTCTACCGCGCTGTCAAAGCCAAAGGTAATGTCGGTTCCATACACATCGTTGTCAATCGTCTTTGGTATCGTGACGACGTTTGCGCCGTGTTGACTCAATAGGTATGCCGTTTTATGTGTACCGTT
>JAUYTF010000153.1 GCA_030695285.1 Eubacteriales bacterium
GCAAAAGGACATCGGAGAAGCGAAAGCAAAGGAGCTTGCGCTGGACAATATCAACAAGATGTTTCAAACGAACCAGACGGAGGCAACCGTCTGGCGCGAACAGATGGGCTACCTGCCGGATCAGGTTGGCGCGATGGCGACCAACGGCAACGCGGGGGAAACCGCCCGCTGGCTCTATATCGTATATGCGCCGTCGGTGGAAAACGAGAAGTATCAGGCGTATGTGGTCGCGAGCACAGGCGAGGTCATCTTCGCCTCGCAGGCAGAATCCAACATCACATTGACCGACGAACAGAAAAAGCAGGCGGAGGAACTCCTCGCGGCGGAAGCGGAATACGGCAATGAGCACTACAAAGCGTTCGCGATGATGAAGGATGCCTGCCGTGATTGGGCGATTGCGAACATGGACGATGCGCGCCCGATCCTGCTGGACGCGCTGCGCGGCAGAATGCCGGATGTCCCCGCCAGAGAGACGTATACGGTTGACTACTATGTCGTCACCAACGATGCGCGGGTCTATTGCGTCACTATGTGCTGGCCTTCCATGCAGGTGCTGAACATCAATGTAGAGAACGCGAAATAAAACTTCCTTTTTTGGAACGGATAGATTTTTCAAGCTTCTATGTGGAAATCTTTGTAGGGGAGGATATCATCCTCCCGCATTTAAAACCTAAACCAAACAAAACGTTACTATCACATACAAACAAGGCGCGCCGTTTCCGGCGCGCCCTTTGCGAATCGTGCGTTATTTGATCAGTCTTAGTCTTCCAGACCCAGATGACGCTCCACGGCGTTCTTCTCAAGCTTCTTGAGCATACCGGCGGGATCCTTGACCTTCGCGAGGAAGATCATGGCCGCGATGATGTACGGCTTGAAGGAAGCCTGCTTGTAGAGCGGGTCGCGGTAGCGGTCAAACACCGTCGCGGCGACTTCGCCCGCTTCGCAGCTGACTCCCGTGATGTCGGCGGGCAGGCAGTGCAGATAGAGCGCCTTGCCGTCCTTGGTTTGCGCCATGAGCTCTTCGGTGCATTCCCAGTCCTTGTGCTCGGCATTCTGCTTGAGCAGCTTCTTCTCGAGGTGCTTGATGCCGTCGCTGTCTCCGTTGCCGTAAAGCTCCGTGCGCTCTTCCATCGCCTTAAACGGCGCCCAGCTCTTGGGATACACGATGTCCGCGTCCTTAAACGCTTCTGCCATGCTGTTGGTGACGGTGAATTTGCCGCCGCTCTGGGCGGACTGGCGCTTGGCAACTTCGATGACGTCGTCCATGACTTCGTATCCTTCCGGATGCGCGAGGACAACGTCCATACCAAAGCGGGTGAAAAGGCCAATCACGCCCTGCGGGACGGACAGCGGCTTGCCGTAGCTGGGGCTGTAGGCCCATGTCATGGCGATCTTCTTGCCCTTGAGGTTTTCCACGCCGCCGAGTTCGCGGATGCAATGCGCCATGTCGGCCATGCACTGCGTCGGGTGGTCGATGTCGCACTGGAGGTTGACCAGCGTCGGCTTTTGCTCCAGCACGTCGTCGGTGTTGCCCTGCTTGACAGAGTCCACGACCTCGTGCATGTAGGTGTTGCCCTTGCCGATGTACATATCGTCGCGAATGCCGATGACGTCCGCCATGAAGCTGATCATGTTGGCGGTTTCGCGGACGGTTTCGCCGTGCGCAATCTGGCTCTTGCCTTCGTCGAGATCCTGAACCTCGAGGCCCAGCAGGTTGCAGGCGGACGCAAACGAGAAGCGCGTGCGCGTGCTGTTGTCGCGAAAGAGGGAGACGCCGAGGCCGGAGTCAAAAATCTTGGTGGAGATGTTGCGCTCGCGCAGATTCCGCAGCGCGTTGGCAACGGTGAACACCGCGTCCAGCTCGTCACGTGATTTTTCCCATGTCAGGAAAAAGTCGCTTTCGTACATGCCGTCAAACTTCAGGTTTTCCAGTTCCTTGGTGAACTGCTTGATGTCTTCCTTTTTACCCATAAACTCACTCCTGTAATCTTGATATTTGTTCAGTAGTTTTACTTGTCTGTCAAAACATTTACTTAGACAATCTTATTGTTTGTCAAAAAGAGAAAACAAGTGCAGAGCGGACTAAGCCCGCTCTGCACGACGCTTGCTCTCAGCAGGCGGACTTGTCGGAGGTGGTGTCTGTGCCGCCAGCGCGGAACTGGCAGACATCCTCGTCGCCCTTGCCTTTATACATGGAGGGAACCAGCGCATAGACCGCCGCGCAGGTCACGAGGTCCTGTTTCCAGGTGATCTCGTTGGGCGCGTGTGCCTGGCTCTCCGCACCGGGGCCAAAGCCGACGCAAGGGATGCCGTAGCGGCCCTGGATCGCGACGCCGTTGGTGGAGAAGGTCCATTTGTCGATCAGCGGACGGTTTCTAAGGTGCATGGAGCTTGCGGGACCTATGCGCTTTTCGCCGTAGAGCGCCTTGTACGCGTCGGCAAGCGCCTGCACATGGCCTGCGGTTTCTTTATTGATCCATGTGGGGAAGTAGCACTCGGTTTCATAGACCAAACCGGTCCAGGCGGGACGGTTATATTGATACATGCTCACCACCGCACCGTGCTTTTTACATGCCGGTAGATTTTCAATTTCTTTCAGGCAGCTTTCCCAGGTTTCGCCAGCGGTCATGCGGCGGTCGATCGAGATCGAGCAGCTATCCGCAACGGCGCAACGCGAGGGGCTGGTGAAGAAAATCTGCGAAACGGTGCAGGTGCCGCGGCCTAAGAAGCGCGCATCTTCGTAATGATCCGGGTTAAACTTTGGATCGAGCATCTTGACGAGGCCCTTGATCGCCTCCTTATCCTCGCTGCCGTTGGCGTTGAGGGCTTCGACGTCCTTGAGCACGTCCGCCATCTTGTAGATCGCGTTGTCGCCGCGCTCGGGCGCGCTGCCGTGGCAGGAGATGCCCTTGACGTCAACACGGATCTCCATGCGGCCGCGATGTCCGCGATAGATGCCGCCGTCGGTCGGCTCGGTGGAGACGACGAACTCCGGCTTGATCTTGTCTTCGTTGTGGATGTACTGCCAGCAGAGGCCGTCGCAGTCTTCTTCCTGCACGGTGGCCGTTACGAGGATTGTATAGCCTTCCGGAATCAGGCCGAGGTCTTTCAGAATCTTCGCGCCGTAGACGGCAGAAACCACGCCGCCTTCCTGATCGGATCCGCCGCGCCCATAGATCACTTCGTCGGTTTCATAGCCTTCATAGGGGTCTTTTTCCCAGTTGTTGATGTTGCCGATGCCGACGGTGTCGATATGCCCGTCAAAGGCGATGATCTTATCTCCGGTACCCATCCAGCCGAGGGCGTTTCCTTCGGGGTCGATTTCGGCCTTATCAAAGCCGAGCGCTTCCATCTCCTGAATGGTGCGCCGCACGACGCCTTCCTCTTCGCAGCTCTCGCTGGGAATCGCGATCAGATCGCGGAGGAACTTCGTCATCTGCTTTTCGTAGGCCTGCGCCGCCTGTTTGACCTTGCTGTAATCCATGGTGCGTGAAACTTCCTTTCTTCTGCTGTGGCCGCGGCCGCAGCATGCGGACCGGGGTCAGTCTTTTTTTGCGTCGATATAGGAGTAAAGAGTGTATTTGCTGATGCCGAAATATTTCGACACCTTGTCGCCGCTCTTGGTCACGAGGAATGCGCCGGACTGATAGAGGAACTGGATCGCCGCGATCTTGTCCTCCTTGGTCATCATCGCAACGGGCTTGCCGACGATGGCAACGCTCTGCTCGATGAGATCGTCGAGTAGGTCGTTGACGTTCTGGGGGATGCGCTCCGGTATCGTGGGCTCACTGTTGTGGTGGAGCACGGAGGAAATCGCCCGCTCCGCCATGAGCAATTCGGTGATGTCGTAGTTGATGGAGAGCACGCCCTCGATCACGTTTTCATCGTTGCGAAGATACACGGTGCTGGATTTGAGCACCCGGCCGTCGCGCGTTTTGGTGAGGTAACCGAGCTCATCTACAAGGGAAGTGTCGTGCTTGCGCTGAATCGCCTCGAGCACCACGCGGGAGGCACTGCCGCCTGCCTGGCGATGGGATACGTGCCCGTTCTCGATCGCAACGATCGTATGCTCGGTGTCGTCGCCGGAGATGTCGTGCACCACGACTTCGCTGCTCTCGCCGAACTCCGAGGTGATGGCTTTCGCGAGCCGTTGCAAAAATTCCAAATCCATGTCACGAACCCCTTCCTAATAAATAATATACAGAACAAAACGAAAAAACAAGCAGAAAAACAAATATATTTTATGGAGCCTTAAATATTTTTGTTACCATGCTCTAAATATTAATTTTATTGTATCATAAATCAAAAGATGATGCCAAAAAAAATTGAGAGCCCATCGTGAAAGGCGGCATTATTGACGAATACAGCAGCTGTTTTTAACTATTTCAAAACAAAATTAGTAAAAATCTGACGATCGTCACCATTTTTGCGTAACAAACTCACGTTTCCTTTCTTGTGCTTCCCCGTGAAATACGGTAAAATAGAGTGACCTGAAAACAGGCAGTAATATAAAGGTGGTGAACCGCATGGAAGAAGAACGCGATTTGGTGGTATTCTCCGATGACGAGGGCAATGAGTTTGAACTTGAGATCGTAGACTATTTTGATTACGAAGGCCAGGAGTACGCGGTGCTGGTCGATCCCGAGAGCGGCTGCGGGTGTGGCTGTGCGTGTGAAGACGAAGCTTGCGAAGAAAAACACGAGCACGATCATGAGCATGGCGCGGAAGTCTATATCATGAAAATCGTCGTCAACGGCGAATATGAAGAGTTTCTCCCCGCGGATGAGGACAAGATAGAAGCCCTGTCCAAAATCGTGGAAGAGCGCTTTGAAGCCATGGAAGACGAAGATGATGAAGACGACGAAGAAGACGAAGAAGACGAAGAAAAAAGCAAAGACGCGGAGTAGTCTTCCGTTATCCGGCGAAAAACCCATAAACCCGCGGCAGAATATGCCTGCGGGTTTTCACTTTTTGGCGGGGTAGACGCGCGCGTCAAACATATAAAAAAGCAGCAACCACACGATATTGTGGTTTGTTTTTTCGCCCCCACAAGGAAAAGCAAGGTTTCCACAACCCTTCCACAAAAGTTATCCACATTGGTGGATAAAGGTGTGGATAACGATCTTAGCAAAAAAAAGAATGACCCGACGTATCGAGCCACTCCAGGCACCGTCCGAAAACTAATGCCGCAATCTAATTAAAATAATACAACTTTGTAATCATTGTGGCAAGCATTTTTTTATATAGAGGGGTAACATTACTTAGTATGCAAATACTTCTCCAGAGCAATATGCTTTCTTCTCGTATCGGTTGGATATATTTGCATATAAAGATCGCCTCCGATATTTGAGAAAAGCTCCGCATCAAGCGAGCAGATTCTACGGGTAAGCGAATAGAGCGGTTTTTTCTTAAACTTGAGAAGTTTCATTAGCGTGAAAACTAATACCATGTAATCTGTAATCGATGAAAAATGTAGCTGGGCAATTTGTGTTTCTTTTGTTAACCAAACGGATAGAGTTTGATCTATCTTGCGGTTACCCTTGAAGCGGCAATCGAAAACAACACCGTTGTGAGCAATTGCGTTTCGTAAATCTGTTACCATGAATATAATGACGGATAAAAGTCGTCCATCAGCATTGAACTTAATCG
>JAUYTF010000172.1 GCA_030695285.1 Eubacteriales bacterium
ATGAAAACGAGCTCTATGCCCTGCCAGCAGGTGATTGACACTTTCTTGCTCGTCATGGTGCATACGCGTCGTATGATTCCGGGCTTCAGAAAGGAGCGCGCATGGAAACCAGTAGTAGCACCGAAGACCTGATGCGCCTTCTGCACGAAGGCGCGCTGGGGGACGTTGTCCGCGGGGACGGCTTGCTGCCGCCGTTTCCGGAGTATCTCGCGCGTCTTTGCGGCGAGCGTGAAGTCGCGCGCGAGCGCGTGATTCAGCGCGCGGGCATCGAGCGCAGCTATGGGCATCAGCTCTTCAACGGCACGCGCAGGCCCTCGCGCGATAAGGTGATCCAGCTGGCGCTTGGCCTCCAACTGGACTTAAAAGAGACGCAGGATCTGCTGAAGGTAGCGCGGCAAGGCCAGCTTGTGCCCCAGGTCAAGCGCGATGCCGCCATTCTTTATTGCGTCATTCACAATCTTGATATCAGCCAAGTGCAATCGCTGCTGGAGAACTTCAACATGCACATGCTTGGCAGCAAGGTATCAAAAGAGGCGACATAATCAAGGGCAGCGCGCAGCAAGAGCCGTGTGTGATGCGTGTTTTGTTGACCAAGGCGCGATTTTGCGTCGTGATTTGCGTTTTATTTGTTTGTTCGACATTCTTTGCTATTTTTCGACAGATTTTCTATGTCATGAGCGCGTCTGTTTCTTGTCATTAGAATAGACGGTAACCCCGTACTCATTACTATTGGAGATGTTTGTATGAAGAAAAAATTACTCGCAGCGTTCATCCTCTTGCTCAGCCTTTGTTTTTCCGGCAGCGCACTAGCGCTTGCGCCGGAATCCGAAGACAATGGCATCATTTCTCCGATGTCCGCTCTCTCCGTGAACTGCGGATTGACTCACAGCAGCGGAAGCACTTATGTCGCCTGGGCGAGCGCAACCTCCAGTGTGTCGGAGACCATCACGGTCACGGTCAAGCTTTACCGCGTCGTGGGTGGAACGCTCACACTCATCACCTCCGGAAGCAATTCGGCCACGGGTACCAGCGTTTCTGTGAACAGATCCGCCTCCCTCTCGGCAGGCAGTTATCGCGTTGTGGCTACCGCATCTGGCAGCATCTCCTCTTCCGCCAGCAGAACCCGCAACTACACTGTAAGCTGAATAAATACGATCCAATCTATCACAACGCAAAAAGAGCGGCGTGCATCCAGCGCGCCGCTCTGCTCTTTTGCATCAGATTACGACAGTAGTTCCCAGATCAGGTCAAGCTCGACCCCCGCGTCGGCATAAATCGTCAAAACTGAGTTGTCCAATAGCACAAATCCGTCAAATGTGCCGTTTGCGCTGTCTATCGCATACAGCATGGTTCGCCCGTCCAGCACCGTTTGCTCCTTGATCTCGCCTCGAATTCCGACCGACTGCCCGTCGCCTTTGTACCATTGTTCGATCACATTTATGCTCAGATCCTCCGCTGTGCGGTAACTCGAACGCAGCGACTTACCCGTGAACAGATGATCCGTTTCGATTGCCTCTACAAAAGTCACCCGATCGTTTGAAAACGCAAAGGCATCTATGCTGTAGACGGCCTCAAACGCCGCTATGCTCTCATAAAAAATGGGTTCGCTCTCAAGGACGAGTTCCTCTCCCGCATCCATCGCCGCCTTCGCTTCCGCAGGCATCTCTTCCGGTACATCATAGCCACGCTCTTCATACAGCAGTTTTTCGTCGGCTTGCTCGATCTCAAGCTGCTTGTCGAACACAGTGATCACGTAATTGAATATGCCCTCCGCAATCGCGCGCCCGGCGGGAACCAGCGTGAAGAACGCAATCGCCAGCGCAATGATGATGCCTGCAAGCGCAAGCCGTCTGTGCCTGCGCATCGATCGCATCGCGTCTTGTATCTTCTCGCGCCAATCTCCGCTCGCTCTGCGATCCGCCGCGTCCAGCGCGCGGTAAAACCCGCTCCAGGATTCTAGAGGCAGTGCGGAGTTAGCTTCCGCCCGCATCACAAGCACGCGCGCAGAGACGTGGCACTGCGCGGCTAACGCCGCCGCTTCTTCTTCGGAGCGCACAAACAGCTCGTCTATCTGATACAGCCGTTTTCGAACGTATGCTTTTGCTTTTGGAGAATTCAAACCTTGTCACCTCGGTTTCAGCAGGAACAGCACCATCAACGCGAAGAAGAGGGATTGATCCGCCGCTTTTTTCACAAGCTTTCCGCGGATGCGGACAAAGCGCTGGCTCAGCGTGTTTTTGTTGATGCCCAGCTTTTCTGCCACCTCTTCAAGCGTATAGCCGTCAAAGTAGTAGAGATAAAACGCCTCCCGCATCTCCGACGGATAGCCGGCCAGCTCTTTCTTGAGCCACTCCATCGCCGCCTCACCGATTACGCTCTCCTCAACGGAGTCCCCGCTGGGAATTAGTGAAAGCAGCTCCGGCTCAGAGGGAATCTCGCGCTCGGCCTTCTTGAGCGCATTGATCCGCGCATTACGAATGCATGTGCGAAAGAATGCCATCGGGTGCTCGATGCTGCTTGCCGGGCGGTCGTTTCTGGCAATTGTCTCCGCCAGATCCTGCATCAAATCCAGCGCATCGTCTTCGTTTCGCGCCAGTTGGAAAGCAACGCCAAGCAGCGCCTGATATTGCCGAACGAATGATTCGGAAAGCTTCTCTTGCATGAATCGTTCCCGCCCTGTGAAAAAGCGTATCGATGCTAGTCTCCCATTCTGGCACACCGATCATGTGCATCATACCATTTTTCACCGACTGAAATATAGAGTCTTTCCACGCGGTATCCGTTGTCGTACCAATCTTTGTTTCGCCAGAACAAACGGTGCGCGTTTGATGTGATAGCCTCCCAGTCAAAAGGCAGCTCCTCGATCCATTCACAAGGATCCTGGTCATACTGCCAGATGCCAATGGAATAAACCAGAACTTCCTTGCTTGTCTTCTGAAAACGCGAGAGCAGGTCTGCGACCCAAACGTCCGACGGTTGCTCGATATGGAGGATGAAGTGTCGGTATCCACGCGCCACTAGCGATTCTAAAAATCGCAAAATCTCCTGCTTGCCGGCAGAACAGCGCATGCAATAGCCGGAAATGGAGTTTGCAATCCTTGGATGAAAGTCTACGCGAATCATGCAAGCCCTTCTTTTCACAGTCGGATGCTCCTCTTACTGGTTACCAATTAGACAACTCAACCTATCGTTTCGTGACAGCTTTTGACATAATATATTTGTAATTCAACGGATTATGGCGCACAAATACCGATTTCCAGTGTTTTGCTACAAAAAGAACAAAAAATGAGCAAAAAACCCGGCGTGCTGCCGGGTTCTGTTAGAGATGTGTTTCGGTTTTGTTTTGAGATTCAAACGTGAAGAATCCATTTCTTAAGAGAGCAGATATTGTTCCACTTCCTTAGCGGCGCACACGGCATCCGCACTCGCGCGAACCACGAGGCTCTGGCCTGTGCGCATATCCCCTGCTGCGAAGATGCCCGGGCGCGAGGTGGCATACGAGGTCTTATCCAGCGCAAGGCTCAGCGCCTCTGGCAAGTATGTTTCCGCGCCGACAAACCCCATGGCGATGAGCACATCTGTAGCCGGCTGTCTGTGAATGGTGGATTCGATTTGTTTTGGCACGCGCCCGCGCCCCGTGGTTACCCACTCCACCTGTGCGGTCTCGATTGCGCTGACGCCGCCGGTCTCGTCGCCGATGATGGAGACAGCGGTGATTTCAAACGTCCGCGGGTCCCGGCCATAGAGCCAGATGGCCTCCTGTTGACCATAGTCCGTCTTGAGCACGATCGGCCAGCGCGGCCAGGGGTTGTCCTGCGCGCGCTCTTCTGGTGCAGGCGGCATTATTTCGAGCTGAACCACTGAAGAAGCCCCCATGCGGATGCTGGTGGCGACGCAGTCATTGCCCGTATCTCCGCCGCCGATGACGACGACTTTTCTGCCCGCGAGCGGCTTTTCCTCGGTCTCCCCTCGCAGCACGCGCCGCGTCGCATCCGCGAGAAACGGCACGGCAAGGCGCACGCCCGGCAGAGTACGGCCCGTCACCGATAGATCGCGTGGTTGCCCAGCGCCACCGCAGAGCAGCACCGCGTCAAATTTGTCCAACTCAGAAACGGGCAGATCCTTGCCCACATCCGTGTTGCAGACAAACGTGATCCCCTCCTGTTGGAGGATCTCCACGCGCTTGCGGATGAGTTCCTTGGGTAGCTTCATGTTGGGGATGCCGAACATCAACAGCCCGCCCGGCTCCTCGGATTTTTCAAACACCGTCACAGAGAACCCACGCTGGTTGAGCATATGCGCGGCGGTGAGCCCCGCGGGGCCGGAACCGACGATGGCGACGCTTTTGTTGATTCTCTCCTTTGGCATACGCGGCACAACCCAGCCCTTTTCCCAGGCCATGTCGCTTAAAAACCGCTCGACTTCACGAATCGCAACCGGTTCGCCATTCAACCCGCAGGTGCAGGAGCCTTCGCAGAGCGCGGGGCAAACGCGGGAGGTGCTTTCGTGCAGCAGATTCGTCTTTTCAAGCCTGCGATACGCCTCTTCATAATGCCCGGTATAGACGAGATGGTTCCATTCAGGAATCAGGTTGCCAATGCTGCAGCCGGAGCCGACGCCGCGCCAGCTCACGCCCGCGTGGCAAAACGGCACGCCGCAGTTCATGCATCGCGCCGCCTGCTCCTGGATTTTGCCCTCGCTCTGCGCGGGGTGAAATGCGTCCCAGTTCTGAATCCTCTCCTGCGCGCAGCATTCTTTTGCAGTTTTGCGGTCATATTCTAAAAAACCGGTCAGTTTTCCCATTTTTAAATATCTCCTTCCGCTCGGCTCTGCCGTCTATCCCAACCGATCGCTTTACATCTTCAGGTCGGAGAAATCCTGCTTGCCGTGCAAGGCATCTTTCGCCGCGTCCAACCCTTTTCCCGTCTTGAGCAGGAACGCACGCTCAAGCATCTCGTCGCCCTCAAGCCCTTCTCGCTCGGCAACGTCCATGGCATCCAGCATCTCGCGGTAATCATGCGGCAGCACCTTGACGAATTTCGCGTGCGTCGTGGGCCATTTTTCGAGAATGCGCGCGGCAATCACGGAGCCGGTGTGCTTCACGTGGTTCGTGAGATGCTTATGCAGCATAACGAGATCCAGCGCGTCGAGTTTGTAGAGTGCAACGAGCTTGCGGTTGACCATGCGCTCTAAGTTGCCATCGTCCAGCACATACGCAATGCCGCCGCTCATACCGCTGGCGAAGTTTCTGCCCACGGGGCCTAATATGACAGCGGTTCCGCCGGTCATGTATTCGCAGCCGTGGTCGCCAACGCCTTCGCAGACGGCGAGCGCGCCGCTGTTGCGCACGCAGAATCGCTCTCCCGCGCGCCCCGCCAGATACAGCTCGCCATCCGTCGCGCCAAAGAGCGCAACGTTACCGGTGAGCAGGTTGTCTTTTGCTGACCAGCCCGCGTCCTCCGGCGCCTTTACGATAATGCGCGCGCCGCACAGACCCTTGCCGAGATAGTCGTTCGTGTCGCCTTCAATGGTCAGCTCGATGCCCGCCGTGGCAAACGCGCCAAAGCTTTGCCCCGCCGTGCCGTTGAACTGCAAGCGCACGCGTCCGTCCGGCAATCTTCCGTATTCCTTGCTGATGAAGGCGGAAACCCGCGTGGCAACCGCGCGCTCGGTGTTGCAAATTGGGCGCTTGACCAGCGCGTCACCCTGCTCGACAAGCGAGCGAACCATGTCGTGGAAGAGGCGGTTGTGGTCGTCCTTGACGGGCTTGAGATCGCGCCAGGGCAGCGGCTGATCGCCGGGGATGAGTTCGCTGAGGTCAACGCCCGCCGTCTTGGGGGACTGCTTGACCTGGATGAGATGCCCCGCCATGCCGACCATCTGATCGAGCGTGTGGAAGCCCAACTCCGCCATGCTCTCGCGCAGGTTTTGTGCGAGGAATCGCATGAGGTTGATCACGTATTCCGGCTTGCCCGTAAAGCGGGCGCGCAGTGCGGGATTTTGCGTTGCTACGCCGACCGGGCAGGTGTCGAGGTTGCAAACGCGCATCATCACGCAGCCGATGGCAACCAGCGGCAGCGTCGCAAAGCCGAACTCCTCCGCGCCCAAGAGCGCGGCGATGGCGATGTCGCGCCCGGTCATGAGCTTGCCGTCCGTCTCCACGCGGACTCTGCCGCGCAAACCGTTGGCAATCAGCGTCTGGTGCGTCTCGGCAAGGCCGAGTTCCCACGGAAGCCCCGCGTGCTGAATGCTGGTGCGCGGGCTAGCTCCCGTGCCGCCGTCGTAGCCGGAGATAAGGATGACATCCGCGCCGCCTTTGGCAACGCCCGCAGCCACCGTGCCAACGCCCGCCTCGGAGACGAGCTTGACGTTGATGCGCGCGTCCGGGTTTGCATTTTTGAGATCGAAGATCAGCTGCGCCAAGTCTTCAATCGAGTAGATATCGTGGTGCGGGGGTGGTGAAATAAGCCCCACGCCGGGTGTTGAATGCCGTGTGCGCGCAATGCTGGGGTAAACCTTGCCCGCGGGCAGCTGTCCGCCCTCGCCGGGCTTTGCGCCCTGCGCCATCTTGATTTGAATCTCTTTTGCGGAGGCAAGATACGGCCCCGTAACGCCAAAGCGGCCGGAGGCGATCTGCTTGATGGCGCTGTTGCGGTCGGTAAAGAGCCGCTCTGTCGCCTCGCCGCCCTCGCCGGAGTTACTCTTGCCGCCGAGCTGGTTCATGGCCAGCGCGATGCACTCGTGCGCCTCTTTGCTGATGGAGCCATAGCTCATAGCCCCCGTCTTAAAGCGGCGAACGATCTTCTCCACCGGCTCGACTTCCTCCACGGGGATCGGATGGCAATGGGTAAAGCCCAACAGATTGCGCAGGGAGACGGGCGCTTCGCCCTCAATGCTTCGAATATATTCTTTAAACAGCGCATAATCCCACGTGCGCACCGCTGTTTGCAGCAGGTGAATTGTCTCGGGATTATAGACGTGGTGTTCGCCGTCGCGCTTGTATTGAAACCGTCCGCCGGAGGGCAACTCGTTGATCGGAGATTCCAGCGCTTCCTTGTGGCGGCGCAGGATCTCGCGCTCCAGGTCTTCCAGCGACATGCCGCCCACGCGCGTGACCGTACCCGTAAAGAAGCGGTCAACCAGCTCCTGCGAGAGCCCAAGCGCCTCGAAGATCTGCGCGTTGTGATAGCCGTCCACACAGGAGATGCCCATCTTGGACATCACCTTGAGGATGCCGTGATCATAGCCGTGGTAGACGTGCTCCATCGCCTCTTCGAGCGAAACACCCTCGAGATGCCCTTCGTCATAGAGCGCTTCCACCGCCTCGTTGACGCCGCGCAGGTGGATACCCTTCGCGCCGTAGCCAACGAGGCAGGCAACGTGGTGCACCTCTCTTGGTTCGTAACTATCAACAATCAGCGAACAACCGCCGCGCAATCCCTTGCGGATCAGGTGGTGATGCACGCCAGCTGTCGCCAGCAGAGACGGAATCGGCACAAGCGTTTCGCTCGCCAGCCGGTCGGTGAGTACGAGGATTGATGCGCTGTTTTTGATTGCGCGCTCTGCCGCGGCAAAGAACGCATCCAGCCCCGCCTCTAACCCCAGCTTAGGGTCAAATACCATATCCAGCTGCGCCGCGCCAAACCCCGGAATGCCGGAGAGCAGCCGCTCCAGATTCACCGTCTGCAAAATCGGAGAAGACAGGTGGATCTTTCTGCAGTTGTCCGGCTGATCCAGCGTCGGGTCGCCGTTGGGGCCCAAGAATACGTCCATACCGACCACGCATTCTTCCTGAATCGCGTCGATGGGTGGGTTGGTCACCTGCGCAAAGAGCTGTTTGAAGTAATGAAACAATGGTTGCGGGCGCTCGGAGAGCACGGCAATCGGCGCATCGTAACCCATGGCGCCCACGGGGTCAAGTCCCGTCTGGGCAATCGGCAGCACGGTGAGCATGCGGTCTTCATACGTCCAGCCGAATATGTTTTGCTGTTTTGTGGGGTTCTCGCCCGGCGCGCCCTTGCGCTCGTAGTGCGCTTCGCCCAACTCAATGACCTGCTGTTTGAGCCATTGTTTCCAAGGGCCGTCGAGGTATTGATCCTTGATCTGCTGATCTTCTAGCAGCGCGCCCGTTTCGGTGTCCAGTAGCAGCATCTGGTTAGGCCCCAGTCGTCCGCGGCGTACCACATCCGACGGCGGAATATCGACAACGCCGCTCTCGGAGGCCAGCACCAATAGATTGGAGCGCGTGAGCACCCAACGCGCTGGGCGAAGGCCGTTTCGATCCAGCACAGCGCCGACCTGACGCCCGTCGGTGAAGCACATCGCGGCGGGACCGTCCCACGGCGTCATCAGGCACGCGGCATAGCGAAAAAACTCGCGCTGGTTCTCGTCCATGGTCGGGTCTTTCGACCACGGGCCGGGCATCATCATAAACAACGCCTGCGGCAGGGATCTGCCCGCAACGACGAGGAACTCTAATAGGTTGTCAAACTTGGTGGAGTCGCTGCCGTCCGTGTCGAGAATCGGTAAAATGTCCGCAAAGCGCTTCTTTAGCCGCCCGCCGTCCATCGCGGCAGCAGCGGCCAGCACCGCGTGCTCGCAGCCCTTGAGTGTGTTGATTTCTCCGTTGTGGCCAACCATGCGAAATGGCTGCGCGCGCTCCCAGTTGGGGAAGGTGTTGGTGGAATAGCGCGAGTGCACCAGCGCAATTGCGGATACAAAGTCTTCATCAAGCAGGTCTGGGTAAAAGTCCGACACCTGCCAGGCCTGCATCATGCCCTTGTAGACGATGGTCTTGGAAGAAAGGCTCGGAATATAGGCCTCATACCCCTGCTCTTTCATCGCCTTTTCAATGCGCTTTCTGAGCACAAACAGGCGCACATCCGCGGGCAGGTCGTTCTCCTTCCACGAAAGAAACAGCTGCTTGACGCTCGGCACGCTCGACCACGCGCCATAGCCGCATGCGTGCAGATTGGTCGGCACCGTCCGCCAGCCGATCAGTGCGAACTCCTCTTCATTTGCAATGGCCTCAATACCGGCTTGCGCGAGGCGGGCGTTCTCCTCTTCAAGCGGCAGAAAGAACACGCCCACGGCATACTGCCCTTCGTCGGGCAGCTCAAACCCAGTATGCTTACGGAAAAATGCATCCGGAAGCTGCAAAAGCACGCCCGCGCCGTCGCCGGTGTCGGGGTCAGACCCCGTTCCGCCGCGATGCGCCAAGCGTACCAAAATTTCGAGTGCATCTTTGATGATCGCGTGCGATCGCAACCCGTTTAAATGCGCAATGAAGCCTGTGCCGCAGGCGTCATGCTCAAACTCAGGCCGCCAGAGCGTGGCTTTCTTCATCACTCTTGCCGATTGCCCCGCACGCTTGCTATTCGGCGCAACCGCCGATTCGGGAGTTTCGTTGCATTGCTGTCGAACTTGGTCCGTGCTGTTTTGCTGCTGTTGCTGTCTCATGAGTCACCCTGCCGGATTTTCGGCTCTCTTGAACCGTTCCCCAATCCGTTTCTCCCCTGCGTATTTTTGACCGCCTCGCTCTTGCGTGTCGTTGGTTGCTCTCGTTCGCAGGCCTTCTCGCATCTTGCATGCGCTGCATTTTTTGCAGCTTTTCCTGCGTCAGAATTCTTTGCCTTCCTGTTCTGTCAAAAAAAGCGTCCGGAATGTCCGCGCCTTTCCACATAAATGGAAGCCGCGGACTCCGGAACGCCGTTGTTCCTGTTAAAAAGTGCAAGATTTGATGATCCATCTTGCAAAGTTTTATATATTATACCACCTGTTGTTGAATTTGCAATCTAAATAATATATTTTTCGCGCCAAAAAAATGCTGGCTGATATCGGCATTTGCACGGAACATATCAGCCCTTTGGTTCATGCGGTTTAGCGTGTGAGCTGTGCATAGCACGCCGGCCTGCGGTCGCGGAAAACACCCCAGTTGCGTCGTTCCTGCCGGATCGCTTCAAAATCATAGTGCGCGATCAGCACGCACTCACTCACGCGATCCGCTCCTGAGACGATTTCCCCCGTCTCATCAGCGAGAAACGAGGAGCCGTAGAACACGAGCGCGCTTTCCTGCTCGCCGTTTTCCAAACTCGGCGTGACCCGCTCTTCCCCGACGCGGTTTGCCGCCGCAACGGGGAGGATATTCGCCGCCGCGTGCCCCTGCATGGCTCTGCGCCAGTGCGGCATGCTGTCTGTGTGCAAAACCGGTTCCGAGCCGATGGCGGTCGGGTAGAGAATGATGTCCGCGCCCAGCAGCGCCATCGCCCGCGCTGCTTCGGGGAACCACTGATCCCAGCAGATGCCAACGCCAACGTGACAATAGCGCGTCTCAAACACACGAAAGCCCGTGTTCCCCGGCGAGAAATAGAATTTCTCCTGATAATAATGATCGTCGGGTATGTGCGTCTTGCGATAGACGCCTAGCAGGCTCCCGTCTGCATCGATCATCGCGACGGAATTGTATTGGCAGTTGCCGTCCCGCTCGTAGAAGCTCACGGGAATCACGAGCGAGAGCTCCTTTGCAAGCGCCTGCATGCGCTGCACCGCCGGATTTTCCGAAACCGGAAGCGCAAAATCGAGATAGTCGTATCGACGCTCCTGACAGAAATACGAACGCTCGAACAGCTCCGGCAGGAGCACGATCTGCCCGCCTTTTTCCGCAGCTTCGCGTACAAGCGCTTCCGCACGAGCAATATTGTCTGCAGGAAGCGCCGACATCTTCATTTGAATAGCCGCAACGGTAATCTTGCTCATCTTGTTACTCCCTTCAGAATCGGTTGGATGTTGACTGTAGTCTTTGTTGTTTGATAGTGCCCTTCGGAATCTGCTGTGTCACGCAGTGGATATTGCCGCCGCCGAGCAGGATATCCCGCGAGAAGATCGGCACAATCCGGCGCGCCGGACAAAGTGCTTGCATGATCGCCACAGCGCGCGCGTCAGAACTCTCGTTCTCTCCACCGAACTGCGGCAGAAGAATTGCATCGTT
>JAUYTF010000178.1 GCA_030695285.1 Eubacteriales bacterium
ATGAAAAACCTCCGTTGTTTATTTTATCTGACAACAGAGGTTTACACAATTTCCGATACGCTCCCGTTTAATGCGCAATCGCGCTTATCCAAGTCTCGCCTCTTTCATCGCATGGCCTTTTTCAGCTCGAAAACCAACCCCACACCACCTGCTCGACCGCGTAATTCGCAGTCTTGCATGCGGCTTGCGGTTTCTATTCGATTGGCGGCGTATTTCAGCTAGTGTGTCTCTGATCCTGCATCCGCGCCGATACGAGTCGCCCGCAGCGCATTCGCCGTGAATGCCGCAGACAACGCGGTCCCCGTTATCCAGCCGACAGGCCAGGCAGCCCAGATACCAACCGGCCCCCAAATGGCAGAAAACAGAAACCCACACCCAACCCGAAGAGAGAGATCGACAAACGTCCCTGTCAGCAGTTGCCGCATGGCGCCAAGCCCGCGCAGAGCACCATCGCAGGCAATCTTGACGGAAACAAACAAGTAAAACGGTATCACGATTAAGAAAAACTGCTCGCCCGCCAGCATTGCCTCTGCGCTGCCGGAGCCCAGAAACAGCCGCAACAAATCGGCGCGAAAGACAAAAAACAACGCAGCGATGGTAACCCCGAAGGAAACCGACAGCAATACAGCAGCGTTACGGCCGGAGCGGATGCGCTCGGGCTTTTTTGCGCCGATGTTCTGCGCAGCAAAGGTCGCCATGCCTTTGTCAAACGCCATGAGCGCCGAAATCGCCATATTGTTCATCTTGATAGCGGCGGCATATCCCGCTGACACACCAGAGCCAAAGTTATTGACGTTTGCCTGAATCAGAACATTCCCCATCGAGACGATCAACTGCTGGAGCGTCACCGGTAGCGCAATTTGCAGCATCTCCTGTAGTAGTGGACGTGAAAACTGAACAGCTCTTTCTTCATAACCCTTTGATTGCATGCCGCGCAGACGCTTTGCAAGGATTGCTAGAGCGATGATTGCACTGCTCGCTTGACAAAGCAGCGTCGCAAAGGCAATGCCCGCGACGCCGAGCCGGAAGCGCACTACAAACAGCAGGTCCAGCGCAATATTGACAAGCGATGAGAGCGTAAGAAACAAAGACGGTGTTTTCGCATCCCCAAGTGCGGCGAAGACGCCGAGCGAGATTTGATAGAGAAACAATGATAGTAGCCCGATGGTATAGAGAAGAAGATACTGTTTAGAGTGTAAGAACACTTCCGCCGGTGTGCGGATGAGCCTGAGTAGCGCGCCGCTGCCAAGCAACCCAAGCACCGTCAAGAGCGCACAGAACAAAGCGGCCGCGATCATCGCCGTAGAAACCGCCGCGCGCACTTCCCTTTCTTTTCCCGCGCCAAATAACCGCGAGACCACGACGGAAACGCCCATTGCTGCGCCGAACGCCAGCGCTTGATAGAGCAGAGTGAGCGTGGATGATATCGA
>JAUYTF010000181.1 GCA_030695285.1 Eubacteriales bacterium
TTTTGCGCTCCGGACTTGCTTGAACTTGCGCTTATTTGAAACAACTTGACATTCTCAATCATACGTGTGAAAATATGAGAGTAATTCTCAATTTGCAACTACGTGTGTGAGCCACATCGAACGCGGGCATTGAGCAAAACAAAGATTTTTCAGGAGGCAGGCATTTTGGCGGAATACGAAACGAAACAGCGGCGGATTCTGCTGAACTATCTCAACGCGCACCCCGAACGGGGCTTTTCGGTGGAGGAGCTTTTCGATGCGCTTTCTGCCGAGCACACGGCGGACATCGTGCCCGGAAAGAGTACGATCTACCGCCTCATAGCGCGATTGGTATCCGAAGGCCTCGTCAAGCGCTTTGCGGCGGAGAAAGGACGGCAGTTTGCCTACCAAATCGTCGCCTGCAACGCTTGCGACGCGCACCTGCACCTGAAATGCACCGCGTGCGGAAGCCTTTACCACATGGACCACGCTGTGAGCGAGCAGATCATGCGCGAAGTGCTCAGCCGCAGCGAGTTTTCGCTGGACGAGAAAGAGACCGTGCTGTTCGGTGTTTGCAAAAGCTGTAAACCCAGACAAAGGAAATGATCATGCGCAAAAGCCTGTTTCCGCTCCGCTTACGCCGCGCGCTCGTGTTGATGCTTGGCGCGATGCTCGCGCTTGCCATTCTGCTGAGCGCCGCGTTTGTTATAGTGGAGCTGCACCACCATTGCGCGGGTGAGCACTGCGAGATCTGCACGGCGGTTGCGCACTCCGTGATGTTTCTCAAAGCGGGAACTGCCCGTCTGTCGCTTTCATCTGCTGCCGGCACTTGCCTGTTTGCCGCAATCCTCACCTTTGCAATGCCGCAAATGCTAAAATTACTCGTTTCAACCCCCGTTTCCCTTAAGGTGAAGCTGTCCGATTGAGCGCGGACGCGACCCTGTTTCCCTTTCCCCACTCATCGGACAATGGTAAAGCTGTCCGATTGAGCACGGGCGCGACCCTGTTTCTCTATCCCCCTTCATCGGACAATCTGGAGGTCATTCCCTTATGAAATCACGAAAACTCACAGCCATCGCGCTGATCCTCGCTCTTGCCCTATCCGCCCTCTCGGCCTGTGCGCCGCAAGAGGCCGCTACGACGGGCGAAGAAGGCATATCTATAGTTTCCACCGTGTTTCCTTCCTACGATTTCGCACGTCAGATTACGGCGGGCACAGATGCGAAGGTTACGCTCCTGCTGCAACCCGGCGAGGAAGTGCATTCCTTTGACCCGACGAGCCAGGACATCATCCGCGTTTCGAGCGCTGACCTCTTCCTCTATGTAGGCGGCGAAAACGACGCATGGATCGACGGCGTGCTCTCCGGTCTTGACAAGAGCGTGAACACCTTCCGCATGATGGATTACGTCACGCTTTATGAAGAAGAGCTTGTCGAAGGCATGCAGGTGGACGAGTCGCATTCGCACGGCCATTCGCACGAAGAAGGCGAAGAGGCGCACGAGCACGAAGAGGGCGAAGAGGCGCACGAACACGAAGAGGGCGCAGGGCACGAGTGGGACGAGCACGTCTGGACGGCTCCTGTCAACGCCATATCCATCGTCAAAGCGATGACCGCGGCGCTCATCGAGATCGACCCAGCAAACGCGAAAGCATATCAGTCGAATGCGGACACGTATGTAAAAGAACTCGAAGCACTCGACAAGTTGTTCTGGGATGTGGTCAACACTGGCAACCGCAAGACCGTCGTCTTTGCGGATCGCTTCCCCGTGCGCTATTTTGTTGAGGAATTTGGACTTGATTATTACGCGGCATTCCCCGGATGCTCTGCCGAAACCGAGCCTTCTGCCGCGACCGTTGCGTCTTTGATCGACCGAATCAATGCTGAAAGCATCCCCGTTGTGTTCTACATTGAGATGTCCAATCAGCAGATGGCCAATACCGTCGCTGAGGCAACAAACGCTGCGACGATGCTCTTCCATACCTGTCACAACGTCACCAAAGTAGAGTTTGAAAGCGGGGCAACCTATCTTTCCCTCATGCAGAACAATGTGCTTGCGTTGTTGTTGGCGCTGAACTAATGAATAATACTGGTTTTCTAGTAGAAAACAGAACTCGTGCGCAAAACAAACCTAAAATACCGGGAGGCTAAATCGCCAAATGTCGTTGATTCAGATCCAAAACGCTGCCTTTCGATACGACGGCAAAGAGGTTGTCAGCGAGCTCAATTTTACAATTGAGCGCGGGGACTATCTCTGCATCGTCGGAGAAAACGGCTCAGGCAAAAGCACGCTCATCAAGGGTCTGCTCGGGCTGAAAGCGCCGCACAACGGCACAATCACATTTGGCGAAGGCCTCACCGCGCGCCAGATCGGCTATCTGCCACAGCAAAAGGAGAGCCAGCGCGATTTCCCTGCCAGCGTGCAGGAGGTCGTGCTCTCCGGCACGCTCAACTCGCTTGGGTTTCGCCCGTTCTATACCCGCAGGCAAAAGAAAAACGCGCTCACGCAGATCGACCGCGTCGGCATGCTTCCGTTAAAAAACACCCCCTTTCGCGAGCTCTCCGGCGGGCAGCAGCAGCGCGCGCTACTCGCACGCGCGCTTGCGGCAACGCAGACGCTACTGATTCTCGACGAACCTATTTCGAGCCTTGACCCCGTCGCCGCGGCGGATATGTATCACCTCATCGAGGAGATCAACCGCAATCACGGCGTCACGATCGTCATGGTGTCCCACGATCCGCACGCGGCGGCGCATGAAGCGGGCAAAGTGCTGCATCTGGAAAACCGCCAGCTCTTTAGCGGCTCCGCTGCCGCATATCGCAAAAGCGAAATCGGAAAACGGTTTTTAGGCGGTGAAAGCAGATGATCAACATCCTTCTTGAGATGCTTTCCTATCCGTTTCTGGTGCGCGCCATCATGGTCGGGCTGCTAGTTTCGCTCTGCGCATCGCTGCTGGGCGTGAGTCTTGTGCTCAAGCGCTTCTCCATGATCGGAGACGGGCTCTCGCACGTAGGCTTTGGCGCGCTCGCCATCGCTTCGGTAGCCAATATCGCACCGCTCACGCTCGCAATCCCTGTCTGCATCGCAGCATCGTTCCTGCTGCTGCGCATGAGCGAGAGCACGCGCATCAAGGGCGACGCGGCAATCGCAATGCTCTCTGCGGGTGCGCTGGCCATCGGCGTGATGGTCGTCTCCATGACCACGGGCATGAATACAGACGTGTATAACTACATGTTTGGCAGCATCCTGTCCCTCTCCAAGGCGGACGCATCGCTCTCGATCGCCCTCAGCATCGTCGTGCTCGTGCTGTTCGCGCTGTTCTATCCGCGCCTGTTTGCGGTGACGTTTGATGAGTCCTTCTCCCGCGCGACGGGCATCCCCACGCGCGCCTACAACGCGGCACTTGCGACGCTGGCCTCCGTGACCGTCGTGCTCGGTATGCGCATGATGGGAGCCCTCCTCATCTCCAGCCTCATCATCTTCCCCGTACTGACCGCCATGCGCGTCGGCAAGCGATACCTCTCGGTCACGCTGCTCTCCGCGGCGGTTGCAGTCTTAGGCTTTGTCCTCGGCATGGTGGTGAGTTATGTTTACGAGGCGCCCAGCGGAGCCAGCATCGTCTGCGTTAATATCGTGCTTTTCCTGATCTTTGCGATCGCGGGCGCAATCCGAAACGCAATCACGAAAAAATAACCGCGTATCATCTTTGCGTTTGTAGAATCTATCTGAAGCGTAAAGAAACACAAAGCAACGCAAAAACACGCGGGCTGATGTGTCCGCGTGCTTTTCGTTTGCTTATGTGTTTGCCCTGTAATGTAATCTTTCTCAAACCCGCTTCGAAAAAAGCCCGTGGCGGTTGCAGCAGGCATAGAGCGTGCCCCGCGCACGAAACGGAAAGCGCGCACTTGCGTCCTGCTCCGGATAGAGCTTCACAATCTGCGCCCGATCTTCTGATACCAGCGCAAAAAACGAGATGTAGTGCGTCTTTTCCATCGGATGGTGCATGCTCACAAACAGATCGTCCTCGATGGTCTCGGTTGTGATTTCATGTGCCTCCTCATCCTGCTCCGCCTCCAGCGGGGGCAGTTGCACGCCACAGCAGCTGAACGCGCCCTCTCCAGCAGAGAAGATCACGTTGCCACAGACGGGGCAAACATAAAACTTGCTCCGCTGCATATTTGCATGGCGGTTGGTGTTTTGCACGCACTCGCCGGAGAACAACTCCGCAAGCGACACGCCCAGTGTCTTTGCCAGCGGCTCGATGAGGCTGATGTCCGGCAGTCCCCGGCCGGATTCCCATTTGGAGACCGCCTTGTCGCTCACCATCAGCTTTTCCGCGAGCTGCCGCTGGGTATATCCTTTTTTCTCACGCAGAAGCT
>JAUYTF010000186.1 GCA_030695285.1 Eubacteriales bacterium
CAGCGGATCTCTTTGAATCATATATAAAGTCGATAGGCGTACAAACACGCATATCCGATTTTGGTTGCACGAAAGATGATCTGGACAAGTTGACGCAAAGCGTGGTAGATGTATCCTTTAGCGCCAACGGCACGCTTGCAAGCATACCACCGATTACGAGAGAGGAAGCTCGCAAAATTTACGAGCTGGCGCTGTAACAATGATTAAGAAAATTCAATTCGATGGATTTGACGCACTAGAAATCAGTACAAGCGCTTTAAAGGCGATACTGGTCTATGAAGTCGGTCCACGCATCGCGTTCTTTGGCAAAGCGGACGGACCGAATCTGCTTTATTGGGATAAAGACGGGCCATCCCGCAACGGATGGAAGCTTTTTGGCGGCCACCGCGTTTGGCTGACACGACCGATGGCGGACGAATCGGAAGACACATATTTGCCAGACAACTCGTGTTGTTCGATAGAGCTTACGGAAACGAAAGCCATTGCAATCGCTAAGCCAGATTCTTATACTCATCTCGAACGAGGAATGGAAGTTGAGATCATCTCCGAAAACCAGATACGTGTTCGCAATTTCGTTAAGAATTCGGGCGATTTGATCTATTCCGGTGGCGTTTGGTCGCCAACCTGTGTCGATCCCGATGGAAAACAGATCGTTATTCCACTCGGTGTTGACGATACGAGCTGGGATATCGTTCGTATCGTGATCCCGCGCGTCTTTGCCGGCAACCACACGGTGCTGGAAGATGATCAGGCAGCCTTTGAAGGCAATGATCTTGTCATCACGCCAAAGGGCAGAACATTAAAGCGCTGCTGCTGTGCGCCAAAAGGCAAAGTTTTACTCAAATGCGACGGTTACACATTTGAGAAATATACACCCTACAATAAGCTTTTTCAGTATCCGTTTGAGGGGTGCAATGTTGCGTGCTTTGTTGGCATGAACAATTTCATGGCAGAGATGGAATCCTTCGGTGGTGAATCGGAAGTCATTCCCGGGGAAGTCATCGAAAATATCGAGTACTGGTCAATTATATGACGGTATTTTCCGTCTAAAAGGCACAAGTAAGAACGATGAATTCTTTATTGCAGTCGCAAGCGTTCATTCAGGCGATAGGGTTTGTTGCGCTGATTCTATGTATCATATCGTATCAAAGCAATCGTTACCGAAAATTGATGAGTATCCGAGCTGCGTCAGAATTCGTCTTCTGCGTTCACTTTCTTTTACTCGGAGTTTTGTCTGGAAGTGCGATGCAGTTCATCGGCGGAATTCGGAATCTCGCATTCGTTCGACTGGAAAACAAGAAAAACAAGATGCTGATCGCGATTATCACGTTCTGCGTCTTGTTTACATTTTTTGGGATTTTCACTTGGGAAGGTCCCATCAGCGTGCTGCCAATCGTCGCAAAAAACGTCATCACGATCGCTTTTGCAATGAGTGACACCCGAAAAATCCGACTGATCGAATTTCCGACATATGGGTTTTGGTTGGCCTTCAACATTGCGAGCGGATCGATTGCCGGCACGATCAACGCTTCACTCAGCCTCGTGTCCATTGCATTTGCGATCATTCGATTCGACATTCCATATGCAATTGCGCTCTACCATGCGAAAAAGGAGAAAAAAGCACTGAGGCGCGATCGAATATGAATTTCAAAAACTGCCCCCGAAGTAGGTATTTTTGATTATAACAATCGCGGTTCAAGTAGACACTATGGCCGATTTCTAGGCAAATCAGCCAGCATTAGGTATGTTAGCGCGCTCGCGGATGGAACTCGTTGTAGTCCCTTCGCCAGCACTATTTTTTCTCTGGCACGCCCCAGCGATATGAGACAATACATTTTGAGACATTGATCGCGGTAGTCACTAAGGGGTTTGAGCCCCTCCATCCCCAGTGAAAGTAGTGACCAATTTTGATACCAAATGCACACGGTAGCGAGGAATAATTAATTTGTGCACACGGTCGACACCGAGTGGAACGGGAGCGAAATAAACGCAAAAGGAACAAAGATTGAAATTAACAATTTCAATCCACGCCCCCCGCGCGGGGAGCGACTCGAAGAAATGCCGGAAGATAAAGAATTTTTCGATTTCAATCCACGCCCCCCGCGAGGGGAGCGACATGGTGGCAAAGTCACTACCGGAAACACTACAAATTTCAATCCACGCCCCCCGCGAGGGGAGCGACGTCCACCTCTGGCAAGGCAAACGGGCAAAAAATGATTTCAATCCACGCCCCCCGCGAGGGGAGCGACCACGAGGCGCTCCTTGAGCGTATCGCATCCTTCATTTCAATCCACGCCCCCCGCGAGGGGAGCGACAGCATCCCGTAAATTACAAGACGCTGATCTAGTGATTTCAATCCACGCCCCCCGCGAGGGGAGCGACTGTACATGCCGTCGACAAATGTCAAACCCTCTATCATTTCAATCCACGCCCCCCGCGAGGGGAGCGACACAGCAGATTTCCAAGATTTACGGTTATGCTCCTATTTCAATCCACGCCCCCCGCGAGGGGAGCGACGGAAAACGCGTCATTGATGCCCTCAATAGCTTCGGATTTCAATCCACGCCCCCCGCGAGGGGAGCGACGGCGGGTGCGGGCAATTATAATACCCTCATCGAGTCGGCACTCGCGGCCGAGTATGGTGTGATCTTCGCGCCTTCTGGCCTGACCACGTGGGATGGGATCACCGATGCGACAGTCCTCATGAACCGAGGCCACGATTGGCTGAGCGGTACCGGTGCGCG
>JAUYTF010000187.1 GCA_030695285.1 Eubacteriales bacterium
TTTTGCCTTCCGCAGTGAGTTCTTCGGTCATATCTTTGATCATATCGCCAGCAGCCTGGCGGTAGTTCGTCTCGCCGACCGAAATGGTGGGCACAACCCAGCCGTAGGTTGGAACGCGCAGCCCGCTGAACACCATATCGTTGACTTCTTCGCGATCCAAAGCCAGCGTAAAGGCTTTACGAATGTTGACGTTCTGGAACAATGCGTCTTTGCTGTTGAAAAACGCATATGTTAACGATGCGGAAACGAGAGGCACATATACCGTATTGTCCGCCTTAAACGTATTGAGCCATTCTTTGGATTCAGTGGAAGCATAATCCAGCTCCCCGCTCTGGAAAGCATTATATACGGTGTTCTCGTCCGGCATGATGTTCAACGTGATGCGGCCGAGTTTTACGGATTCTGCATCCCAGTACTGATCATTTTTTGCAAGCACAAGTGAGCTGTTATGTGTCCAGCTTTCAACCTTGAACGGCCCATTGCAGATGTAAGCTTCCGCTTCCGTGCCATACTTGTCGCCATACTGTGTAATGTAATCTTCGCGCTGCGGATAATAAACCGTCGCGTCAATCATCTGCAAAAATGCGGGTGTGGCCTGTTCCAGTGTGATTTCGAGGGTCTTGTCATCAATTGCCTCTACACCAAGCTGATCTAGCGTCATTTCACCAGTGTTTACAGCGGTGAAATTCTTGAGCGGTTGTAAAAAGAAGCTGCTTGGAGAACCGGTTTCGGGAGCAGCGCTACGCTGTAGCGAGTAAACGAACTGTTGCGCGGTGACCGGTTCGCCATCCGACCAAAAAGAATCACGAAGGTGGAATGTCCAAACGGTACCATCCGCATTCGGCTCCCAGCTCTCGGCGACACCTGGTGACGTAAAGTACTCACCGTCTTTTTCGCCATTGCGGATCAAGCCTTCCATGGTGTTGACCATGATGGTAGAGGAGTACGCGTCGGAGCGCAGGCTGATATCCAACGTCGTCGGCTCATTGCTCAGATATGTGTTGAAGTACTGGTCCGCATCTGGTGCCAGCGTCGTTTCTTCAGGCGCCTGTGTTGCGTCCGCCTGCGTGGGGTCTTCCGCCGGAGCGGAGGTGGCTGTTGCGTCCGCCGCCGGCGTGCTTGCACTCACGCAACCCACCAACGAGAAACACAGTACGAGTACCAGAAAAAGTGCCGTCAATTTTTTCATGATGCCATTCCTCCAAAATTTAGTTGTGGATGTTTCCTGGGCAAATATGGGGCGCGTGGTGTTTTCTCAAGCAAAGATACAAAAAAGTGACGTGTGTTTTATAACGTCACTTTAGCATTTGCTATGTTTTATGTCAATACACTGAGAATATTTTCG
>JAUYTF010000188.1 GCA_030695285.1 Eubacteriales bacterium
GGCGCAATGCTGATGACGATCAGCGCCATCACAGCGCCCAGATCCACGTGGCCATAGCTGCCCTGCAGATACTGGATATGGATCGGAATCGTTTTATACTTGGTGCGATCCAGCACCAGATACGGCAGCAGATAGTCGTTCCAGATCCACATGATCTCCAGCACGCCCACGGAGATTAAAACCGGCTTGAGCATCGGAAACACGATCAGGAAAAACGTTCGGATCGGACCGCAGCCGTCGATCGCCGCGGCTTCTTCGATCTCCAGCGGAATTCCCTTGACGAAACCCGCGAACATGAACACTGCAAGCCCCGCGCCAAAGCCGAGGTAGATGACGGGAATCGTGTACGGCGTATCCAGATGCAGCGTGCTCGCGGTCTTTGCCAGCGTGAACATGACCATCTGAAACGGAACCACCATGGAAAACACGCACAGGTAATAGACAATCCGCGCAAAGAGGCTGTTCACGCGGGAGATATACCACGCGGCCATCGAAGTGCACACAAGGATCAGTGCTGCGGATGAGATCGTAATCAGCAGGCTGTAAAACACGGACTTGAGGAAGGGGAACTCTCCTACGTTGATGCCGTTGATATAGTTGGAAAAGCCGGTAAACGTATCCGCGTTTGGGAACGCAAACGTACTCGTGTTGATCGAAGCGTTGGTTTTAAAGGAGTTCATCAGCACCGTAAACACCGGCATGAGATAGATCACGCAGATCACGATGAAAAAGCCTGTCAACAGAGATTTTCTTATTTTTTCCTGTTTCATTACTGCTGAATCTCCTTTCTGCGCGTCGCCGAAAACTGGATGAGCGCGATTGATGCCACGAGAACAAAGAACAGGACAGCCTTTGCCTGACCGATCCCGCGCGAGTTGGCGTTGAGGTAGAACGTATTGTAGATATTGAGCGCGAGCATCTCGGTGGATCGTATCACCGTGCCGTCCGCCATAAATATGAACGGCTGCCCGCCGTTTAACACGAGGTTTTGATCGAAGAGCTTAAAAGAGTTGGTCAGCGTCAAAAACGTACAGATCGTGATCGCGGGCATGATCGTGGGTATGGTGATATGCCAGAGCATATGCCAGCCGTTTGCGCCGTCGATCTTTGCAGCCTCGATCATATCTCCGGGAACGGACTGCAGACCAGCGATATAGATGATCATCATATACCCGATCTGCTGCCAAGCCATGAGTATGATCAGCCCCCAGTAGCCGTATGCGGTGCTCAATACAATAGATGTGCCAAAACGGGAGAGGATGCCGCCGAAGATCATCGACCAGATATAGCCAAGCACGATGCCGCCGATGAGATTCGGCATGAAGAACACCGTGCGGAACGAGTTGGAGCCCTTTATGCCCCGCGTGAGCGCATAGGCTACGGCAAACGCCAGCACGTTGATAACGATGAGCGACACGATTGCAAACAGCGCTGTATACTGAAATGCGTGCATGAAGCTCTTATCGCTGAATGCCTTGATATAGTTGCCAAGGCCGATCCAGTTGGCGTTGCTCGTCGTGGTGAATTTGCAGAAGGACAGATAAACGCCCTGCAAGAACGGATAGATAAACCCGATGCAAAACGCCGCAAATGTTGGAAGGAGAAAGATTGCGAAGCTTCGCTGTATGGGGCGGCGGATCAGTGCCCCGCTCAGGGCCGCTTCGTGGTTTTGTGTTCTGCGTTTCATGGCGACCTCCCTTGGTGCTATGTGCAGAAGGGGGGGCGAGCATGGTACACTCGCCCCCGCATTGGTTGACAAGACGTTTGATTTCGTCTCAGCGCTTATTGCGCGGCGTACTGGGTGGCCCAACCGGCGACAAACGCGGTGACCACATCGTCCCAAGTAGCGCCCGCAGAGTACTGCGTCAGTGCCGCGACAACGCCGGCGCGCCAATTATCCACATTCGGCGTGAAGTTAAACGCCCAAGTCACAACGTATTTGCCGGCGGCAAGTTGCTCGTTGGCATCGTTAAAGAACACGTTGGCGGATGCCTTGGCTGCTTTAAACGGGATGGGGCCAAACTGCTCGGCCATCATCGTCGTTCCCTCGTCGGAGGTCACAACCCAGTTGAGGAAGTCGAGGGTCGCCTGGATGTTTTCCGGGGCTGCCTGTGAGTTGACTGCCCACATATTCTCGGTGCCGGCGCTAACCGCCGCATTGGATTCGCCTTCCACGCCGCAATAGATCGGGATCATGGCAAGGTTGTCCGGGCTCATGCCAAATTTGGTGGTGAGGTTGGCGTATTCCCAGGAGCCGTTTTGGAAGAACACGGCTTTTCCTTCGCCGAACTCAGCCTGTGCCTGGTCTCCGGTCGCGGAAGCGAGCTGCGTGGGATCGGTGGCGGAGTTGTTGATGTAGAGATCCCAGATGTTTTTGTAGTTCTCCAGATATTTGCCGGTGATGGTCGCGGGCTGCTCGGTCACGCCATCATCGCGGAACTCGTAGAAAAGCGGCATGTTTGCAAGGTGCCCGGAGAAGCGCCAGCTGGAGGAACCGTCCATGCCGGAGGAGGTGAAGGCGTCAAAGCCCAGCTCCGCCGCGCGGCTGTGGATGTCCTCCGCGACGGCTTTGAGGGAGGCAAAGTCGGTGATCCCGGAGAGAGAATGGCCGGCCTGCTCCAGAAGAGCCGTGTTGACGATGATGCCGTAGCACTCGTAACAGTAGCCGAGGCATGCAACTTCGCCCGTCTCTTTGAAGAGGTTGAAGTCGTCGGTGGTCTGCTGTGCATAGACTTCGGTTCCGGTGAAGTCATAGCAGAAGTCGCCCCAGGTGTCGAGGCCTGCTTTGTTGCCGCATTGGAACAGCGTCGGAGCGGCTGCGCCCTTGTCCATCTCGGCGGTGAGTGTCTCAGAGTACGTGCCGGAAGCCGCGGTCACGATGGTGACAGGCACACCTGTGAGTGCGGTATACTGGGCTGCAAGTGTCTGCCATGCGGAATCCGCCTCGGGCTTAAAGTTGAGATAGTACACCTTACCGGCCGCAACAGGAGCTTCTGCGGCGGGTTGTTCTGCAGCGACGGGCGCTTCCGCAACGGGCTCCTCCGTAGCGGGGGCCTGTGTGGCAGGGGTGCATGCAAAGCATGCAAACGCCAGCATGGCAATCAGAATCAGAGCAAATAGCTTTTTCACAAATCGTTCCTTCCCTTTCGTTTTGTATTCTCTAGCGCGGGTGCGCGTAGATTCATGACGAAATGCATGTTTCTTGACCGTAATGAGGATTCAGACCATTCTGTTATCCGTTCAGTCTACAAACCGATCCGCCGGGGCGCAGGACCGTTTCAAATGTATACTGCCTGTTTTGGCCAGGGTGTTCGATCAGCTCGATGATGGTTTTAGCGCATAAAAGCCCCATTTCCTCTGCGGGCTGCACCAGTGTCGTGAGCGTCGGCAGCGTGTATGACGAGAGCTCCAGCCCGTCGATGGCGACGACGGAACAGTCCTCCGGCACACGCTTTCCATGATCGCTCAGCGCCTTGATCGCCGCGATCGCCATCAAGTCCGCAATCGCGAAGATCGCGGTAAACGAGCTGTCCCGTTCTATCAATCGGCTTGTCGCCTCATAGATGGCGCGCATATCCGAAAAAGTACCCGTGCAGGCGACCAAATTCGGCTCAAATGGGATGCCGTGCATGGCCAGCGCGTCCTTGTAGCCCTGAAAACGCAGTTCGCTGATGGATCTGTCGTCTTTGTTGTCCGTCAGGATGGCGATTTTGCGATGCCCAAGCGCAACGAGCGCGTCCACCGCGTCTTGTGCGGCTTGCTTGTCGTCGATGGCGACGGAGCTGTAGGCAGATGGGTTGAGATTGCCAAATGTGTTTGTATAGGTGCAAAACACGCTGGGCACATGGATGAGCGCCATCTCCTCCGGCGAATAGTTGAACCGTCCCCCCAGAAAAAGAATGCCGATGAGCTTTCTCTCGTTGGTCAACTGCGCGCCGATGCGCAGCTCATCCTCCGAGGTGTCCATATGATGCAGCTCAAGTGAATAACCGCGCTGAGCGATCTCCCGCCCGATGACTTTGATGAGTCTTGCAAAAAACGGGTTGTTGACACCTTTGACGAGCAGCGCGATGGTGTCCGAACTGGTGCGCACAAGGTTTCGCGCACTGGTGTTGGGAATATAGTGCAGCTCCTTGACCGCGCGCAAGACTTTCTCCCGCGTGTCCTGGCTGACATCCGGGTGGTCGTTGAGCACGCGGGAAACTGTGCTGATTGCCACGCCGCAATGGAGAGCGATGTCCTTGATATTCGTCATAGTCTTCTCAGGCGTTCCTTTATCTGGATTCGAAGCGGCAAACAAAAGAAAACGGTTCGTATTCTTAATCGTGTACGGTCGGTGTTTTGAGCGGCGAGGTGCCGTAGGAGAAAGCATCAATAAGATTCATGCGGGAGCGTTTTTTGTGGAAACGTTACTGGAAACGATACTGGAAACGTTTCCGGAACTTGCAAACACATTATATCCAACGAAATTAAGCTTGTCAACAAAAATTTAGCGTTTGGCGACATGAAGATGCGCGCAAAATATTTTCATACCGTTACATTGGCGGAGAATACATGCGCTCGTTTGAACCCGGTAATTATCGTAAAGTAAAAAAATGTTTGCCGAAATTTCACCCGTGCCTTCTTCAACGTTTGCTATAATCAAGTAACAGTTTCCCGTACGATTCCGGCAAGACGGCGCACCGGGGGAGACCGTGCGGCGAGTCGGTTCGAAACACACATATCTTTGGAGGGATTCTTACATGCGAAAGACAGCCTTGATTCTGATCATTTTCTCCGCGGCGATGCTGCTCTTGCTCGGCTGCGCTGCTGCTCCTGCGGCAAACACAGTCGAACGCGATTCCGATATTGTGACGGTCACGTTCGACTTTGAGAAGCAAAGCGGCTATGCAACCAACCAGTTTGCCGTCTGGATCGAAGACGCGAACGGTAACTTCGTAAACACCTTGTACGCGACAAAGTTTACAGCCAATGGCGGTTATGAGAAACGACCGGATTCCATCCGCGTTTGGGTGGAGCGCTCCGGCCTCGCTAATATGAAAGACGTAGACGCCATCACCGGCGCTACGCCGAAAACGGGAGCGCTCCGATACACATGGGATTTGACCGACGCGACTGGCGCGCGCGTGCCCGATGGTACATACAGATTCTTTGTAGAAGGCACGCTTCGCTGGAAGAACAAGGTGCTGTTCTTTGGAGAAATCGCACTCGATGACAGCGCCGCATCCGTTGAAGCGACCGCAGATTACACATATGCAGAAACGGATGATCAGCCGGCCCTGACTGCTGAATCCCCGGAAAACGCTATGATCGGCAATGTGCGAGCATCCTACATACCTGCGTACTAGTTTTCGGCGAAATTCCCGCGCTTTAAGCATGCTTGCGCCGGTTTGACAAGCTTTGCGCGCGCGTGCTACAATCGATTCGGCGGCGCAGTGCGGCTATTGGTTTGTGTATCCTTTCGCCGCCTGCGCAACATAAAAAAAACATGCAGCGATAAATAAACAACAGGAATGAGGAACGCAGGGTGTCCATGTTATCACCGAAGCGGTTCAAAGGTTCTATCATATTGCTTTGCAAATTGGCGATCATGGCGCTTGCCGCTGGCGCCTTTTTGTATTTGGTGACGCATTATTATCCGGAGACCGATTTCTGGTTCAAAGGATACTTGGTGTTTGTGTTTCTCTATCTTGTGGTGTTCCTCGCGTTCGCCTCGACCTACCGCTGCTTCAACATCGGCACCATGCGCTATCGGGAGCTGGTGTTCGCCTACATCCTTTCCACGGTTTTAGCCAACTTCATCTTTTACTTCATCCTCTCGCTGACGGCAAAGCAACTACTGATCGTAGGCCCGATCGCAGTGATGACGCTTGTGCAGTGGGCAGCTGCGATGCTGCTCTACGTTGGCGCGGATAAGCTCTATTACGTACTCTATCCCGCGCGTCAAAGCATCGTGGTATGTTCCGGCGATAAGCATGAAACAGCGGTGTTTCGCAAGATAGACTCGATGAAAGAGCGCCACACGATCAGCATGCTCATCACCGAATCGCAGGGGGCGGACGCGATCAAGCGCTGCATGGAGCCGTATTCGACCGTGTTTATGGGAGACATTTCACGTCAGTTGCGTCTGGATTTGACGGAGTATTGCTTCGAGCAGAACAAGAGGCTTTTTGTGCTGCCGACGGTGGAGGATATCATCTTCCACAACGCGCATGAGACCATCGTTGGAGATTCGCTGGTCTACCAATGCCGCAATCATGCGTTTACAGTGGAGCAGTTACTGGTCAAGCGCCTGATCGACATCGGTTTCTCACTCGTCGGCATCATCTTAACGAGCCCGATCATGCTGGTTGCGGCGCTGATCATTAAGCTGCAGGATGGCGGCCCCGTGTTTTTCAAGCAGGTTCGCTATACGCGCAATTATCAAACCTTTACGCTGCTGAAATTCCGCAGCATGATCGTAGACGCGGAAAAGGACGGCGCGCAGTTCACAAAGCCCGGAGACAGCCGCATCACGTCGTTTGGCCGCTTCATGCGCGCCACCCGCATCGACGAGCTGCCGCAGTTTTTCAATATCCTGCATGGAGAGATGTCTCTGGTCGGCCCACGCGCGGAGCGCACGGAAAATGTAGACTTCTATTGCGAGCGCATGCCTGAGTTTCGTTATCGCATGAAGGTGAAAGCGGGTTTGACCGGTTACGCGCAGATCTACGGAAAATACAACACCAACTTCGAAGACAAGCTCAAGCTGGATATGCTCTACATAGAAAATTGCTCGATTCTGAAGGATCTTCAACTGATCTTTATGACGTTTAAGGTGCTTTTTATGTCCGAAGAGAGCACCGAGGGGTTTGAAGTAAGCAACCTGTCCGACCTCGATCAGCCGTGCGATATATGCGAGTTTCCGTTCGCGCCGCCGGTCGAGCAAACCGTGCTCAAACGGTTTACGGAAAGCGGCGCAGGCCGCACAACCAAGAAACCAGAAGTCGAATGGAGGGGATCGCGAATGAAAGGCATTATTCTCGCGGGCGGGAAAGGAACCCGCTTCTACCCGAGCACAAAGGCCGTCAGCAAGCAGTTGCTTCCCGTCTATGACAAGCCGCTGATCTATTATCCGCTTTCGGTGCTGATGCTCGCCTCCATCAAGGACGTGCTGATCATCTCCACGCCGGAGGACACACCCGTTTTTGAGCGGCTGCTCGGCACCGGGGAGCGGCTTGGTATGCGATTCACCTATCAGGTGCAGGAGGCACCGCGTGGCCTTGCGGATGCATTCATTCTCGGCGAAGAGTTCATAGGCGACGATCCGGTCTGCCTGATCCTCGGCGACAACGTCTTCTACGGACAAGATCTCACCGCGACGCTCAACGCAGTCATGAAGCGCAATTCGGGCGCGACCATATTCGGCTATCCCGTCAAAGATCCGCGCGCGTTCGGGGTGGTTGAGTTTGACGAAAATAACCGCGTCACCAACATCGAGGAAAAACCGGAGCATCCAAAGTCCAACTACGCAGTGCCGGGATTGTATTTTTACGACAACCGCGTGGTCGAGATCGCCAAGCACGTCCGCCCGTCTGCGCGCGGCGAAATCGAGATTACGTCCATCAACAACGCATATCTCGCGTTGGGAGAACTGCATGTAGAGCTGCTCGGTCGCGGCATGGCCTGGCTGGATACCGGCTCGCCGGAGGGAATGCTCAAGGCCGCAGAATACGTCGAGGCGGTGCAGTCGCGCCAGGGGTTCTACATTTCCTGCATCGAGGAGATTGCATGGCGGCGCGGGTTTATCACGATTGAACAGCTTAAGGCGCTAGGCGAGGAGCTGCGCATGACCGACTATGGCCAATATCTGCTGGCGCTTGCGCAGGAGGAAAAGGGATGAATATCCTCGTGACCGGTGGCGCGGGGTTATCACGATTGAACAGCTCAAGGCGCTGGGCGAGGAGCTGCGCATGACCGACTATGGCCAATATCCGGCTCATCATCCGCACACTCGGCGCCGGGGAAGAGCTGATTCGTTATGTGAAAGATAGCCCGGGGCATGACCGCAGGTATGCCATCGACAACACGAAGATGACAACTCAGCTCGGCTGGTCGCCTGCGTATACGTTTGAGGCGGGCATCGCCGAGACGATCGCATGGTATCAGAACAACCCCGAGTGGCTGGAGCACGTGCTCTCCGGTGCGTATGCGAACTATTACGAGCGCATGTATGCGCCGTCCTTCGTTAAATAATTGTCAATTATATTGAATAATCGTCTATTATATTGAATAATTATTAATAAAAGCAGTTTTTTTCAGCAGAAAAGGTTGTGACATCGTCATAACCGATTCTGTTTTTTTGCGTAATTACGGCAGGAGCATTGTTTGATCCATTTGAAAAACAACAAACTATGAAAAAAACATTAATAATTGTTACATTCGAAATGACTGGTTGAATTTATCAGGCCGGTAGTGTACTATACAATAAGTGGAAATAACGAATGGGAGTTTGCGCTGGTTTGCAGTACATCATCATTCCGGAATATATCTCCTGTGTTGTACTGGCGCTGATCGGCGTCTATATGCTCTTCGATAAAAAATCGTCCTCTCCCAAAGAGCTAGCATTCCGATACACGTTGCTCTTATCACTAATTGCGATTGTCAATAATATCGTCTCAATCTACGCGATAGAAAACGCGGTGCGTGTGTCCGTGCTGTTCAACGTTATCGTCAATTCGTTATACTATTTCTCCGTCGCAGTCGTCATTATGATGGTATCCATAACCACGTATTTCACCATGTTTGAAGGGCGGTATGATGAACGCAGGCTGAGAACTGCCGTCATCGTTGCGCTTGCCGTTTTCGCGCTGGAAGTTGCGCTGGTCTTGGTTAACTTTGCAACCGGCTGGCTGTTTTATTTCGACGAGCAAAAGCGGTATCACAGCGGCCCGCTCAACGCAATCGGTATTGCGTTTCTTGCAATTGCGATTGCCAGCGTGGTCTGGTTTGGCGCGCTGGAACGAAAGCGCGTGAAAAAATCATTCCGGCTGATCCTCTTTGTTCTGCCTTCGATCGCTG
>JAUYTF010000192.1 GCA_030695285.1 Eubacteriales bacterium
GCAGGCTTTCCTCGCGGTAAGGAACAGCGCGCGCCCGATGCCTTGCCGCTGAAAGCAGGGATCGACGAAGAACAACGCAATGTGACTGTTTCCGCGGGTTGCCAGTACGCCGGCGAGCTGATCCTCAACGGTTGCGCCATAGAACGTAAGCGCGGCGACGGCCTTCGGATCGTGGATGAATGCGCGAAACGTTGCGATACCCTCAGAAGCATAGTCCGGCGCTTCAAACTGCATAAACACGCGCACAACAAGCGTGAGCGCCTGCGCCAAGTTCTGCTGCGCGATGGGCTCAATCTGCATCTGGCCCCCCTATGGTGCGATCTTGGCAACGAGCGAGACCATATCCGCTGCAAACGATTCGGCAGCCTGCATCAAAGACGCATCGAGCTTTTCCGGCTCGTCAAATAGGTATGGTTTCGGCAAATCGCGGGAGATGATCGCGTCAACGCCCGGTTGTAATGTGCAAAGCGTATATTCGCCGAGCGGGACAACGCGCAGCGCGTCGGAAACAGCTTTTTGAATAGCGCGGTTCCCTGCGATGAGCCAGAAGGAAAACTGTCCGGTCGGATGCAGGAAGACGAGGGAAATCTTAAGCCTCTTTGCCGCGAGCGCAGTGGGCAGCACGGCAACAAAACTCATATCGAGGTATCCTTGATACAGCGCGCCAACGTTGTCTGTCGGGTGCGCTTCTTCCCAGGATGCTTTGAATGCATTTAACACGGACAGTATGCCGCGATACGCGCGCGGGAGGCGACCTGCCGCAACGGCGCAGCAATATTCATCGACACATGTGCTGAGAAGCTCTTTTTCGCTGTTCATCGTCATCCTCCGTTTGGAATATTCGTAAGGTCGCTTAGTTTTGTTATCGTGTTCCAGTTTCGCGTGGTTGCATCCGGAAAAGCGTGTAGCAGGCGGACTGCGAGTTTCGAGTTTCGAATACTCTGGCGAAGTAGTAAGTAAACTGTTCTGCCGGAGATGACGTAAACATCTTTTTCCGCTGGCGTGAATGCGAGCTGGGTTAGAGCCTGCTCCGATGGTAGCTGCGTGAGCAGGCTGACATAAAAACTCTCGCCTTCCGCGTTTTCCGCCTGAGATGCGGCGATTTCCTCCGCCGAAAATGGACAATTGCGAGTCAGCGCATCCAGCTCCTCCGCCGTGCGTAAGACTGCGGTGGTCGTGATAGTTGCGCCATCTTTTAATGCGCGCTCGATAGCTTCTTTCGCGGCTTGCTCTAGCAAATCGGACTCAAAGAGTACGTTTCCGCTCTGAATACGGGTCGAAACGCGCCTTAATCCAGCGTTTTCCAACAGGTGCTAGAGCGTGTCCATGCGGATGCGCCCGTTTGCGGTAACGTTGATGCCCCGTAACAGCGCAATGCAGCGAACCATCAACGAGCCCCCGGGCAATCATGTATGATCGCCGCGATTGTGCTAGCGAGTGCTGCCGGGTTTTCCAGCGCCATAGAGTGCCCTGCGTTGGGGATGATCTCGACGCGAACGCCATGCTCGCGCAGCGCGTCGACATCCGTACTGGGTAGCGTGCGTTCTCCAAAAAGATAGGCCTTTGGCTTTGCCAAGTCGTATAGCTGCTCTCGCCAGGACGGCGAACCGCCCTGTATAGCGGAGCGGGAGATACGCCAGACAGCCTGCGGCAACCAGTGCGCAAGCGCTGCTCCCCAGAGCGGGTTGCGCTTCTGCGCAAGGGTGAGCAAATCCGTGTATCCGTGCGAGAGGAACACTTCGCTGCTTTGTGTGCCGATTTTATGGCTGACCGCACGGCCGTGGCTGGGGTCGAGATTGCTCTCCGTCAGGATCAGCGAAAAGAGGCGCTCCTGCAACAAACCCGCTAGACAGATCGCCACTGCGCCGCCGAGGCTATGCCCGAATAAAACGATCTGCTGAAGATCAAGTGAGCGGAGCATATCGTTCAGATACGCAGCATGCTCCTCAACGGTGTAGCCGAAGTCGCGCGGCTGATCGCTGTATCCCGCGCCGAGTAGATCTATGAGCAGTGCTCTGCGCCCAAGCAAGGCGGGCTGAGCCATGACGGCGCAATACTCAAACGAGCTGGCGCATCCCAACCCGTGCAAAAACACAAGAGGCGGCTCAACGCCGGGCAAAGCCTGATATCGAACAGCATAACCGCTATTCTTGATCAAATATTGCTTCATTCAATAACCACCCTTTGCATTAACCCAGATGCGTTTGCACAAAAAAATTATCGCAATTCGCCAGTTACAGCGAATAAGAGACCAAGTCGACAATGCCGTTTCCTTTCCGGAAACTGCCTTAGCGGATGAGCCCTTCGCGCGCAAAGCCGCATTGTTCGAGCACGTGCATCGAGGCGGGGTTTTGCGGCATGACAAACGCCTGAATGCGACGGATGCCGATTTCATCAAACAGATATGAACAGAGTGCGCGTACCGCGCGAGTAGCATAACCCTTGCCCCATTAGCGTTCATCCATGCGATAGCCGATGGTTGCCATGTTCACCTTTTGATCGTAGTGAAATTGTTGCGCTATTCCAAGCAAACGCTCCGGTGCGTCCGGCAAGCAGATGCCGAGGAAGAGCTCTTTCCCTTTGTTAAAATCGCGCTCGAAATGATCGACTAAATGACACACGGTTTCGTTCGATCTCATGGCGCTCCACGGGATATAGCGAAAGACGTTTGGGTTCTGATAGATCGAGTTTAGCGCGTCGAGATCAGAGGATTCAATCTTACGTAACAGGATATCCTTTGTAATGATGCGCAAAAAACGCGAAAATGGATTCACGAGAACTCTTCTTCCTGTAGAGAAATTCGAGTACCGCTGCCGGGAGTCTCCGCCACGCGCCGGTAAACGCGAATAGCATTGCGGACTTTTTTTGCTTCATAGAGCGCCTCGTCCGCCTGATTAAAGAGGCGGGATGCGCTATCGTTCTCGGCATATTCCGTTAGCCCGAAACTGGCGGTGGGCTTTAACTCCGACACACCCTCAAACTCGATGCGCCTAAGTCGCGCCCGCACGCGCTCGCAACGCAACTCCGCTTCGGTTAATGTTATGTTTTTTAATATCAGGCAAAACTCGTCTCCGCCGTAGCGAAACACAGAGGATTCGCCGAAGTATTCACATAAAACGCAGGC
>JAUYTF010000213.1 GCA_030695285.1 Eubacteriales bacterium
TTATTGTATACAAGCATGCAAGCATGCTATGAGGAGGGAACAATGAGCAAGATCGTATTTGATGCCCACACAAATCTGCTGCGCGAGAACTATTATGAGTATGAAGTGCAGGATGTGCCGGAAGCGAATCTGTTCACGGAAATCTTCAATTTCGATGAGATTCCGAAGGTCGCGTTCAACCAGCGCCTCGTACCCATGCACATGCCCAAAGAAGTTTGGATCACCGACACAACCTTTCGCGACGGGCAGCAGTCCCGCGCGCCGTTCACGGCGGAGCAGATCGTGCGCCTGTTTGATATGATGCACGCGCTCGGCGGCCCGAACGGACTGATTCGCCAGAGCGAGTTCTTCGTCTACAGTCAGCAGGATCGCCAGGCGCTTGAAATGTGCCGCGACCGCGGCTATCGCTTCCCGGAGATTACGACCTGGATTCGCGCCACGGAGGGCGACTTTAACCTCGTCAAGGAGCTCGGCGTGCGCGAAACAGGCATTCTCGTCTCCTGCTCGGATTATCATATTTTCCATAAGATGAACCTCACCCGCAAGCAGGCGATGGACAAATATCTCAGCGTGGTCAAGATGGCGCTGGATCGCGGCATCGTGCCGCGCTGCCACTTTGAGGACATCACCCGCGCGGACTTCTACGGGTTTGTCGTGCCGTTTGCGCATGCGCTGGCCGGGCTTTCCGAAGAGGCGGGGATTCCCATCAAGATCCGTTGCTGCGATACGCTGGGCCTCGGCGTGGCGTATCCCGGCGCGAGCCTCCCGCGCAGCGTGCCTGGCATTATTTACGGCCTCAGGCACTACGGCAACGTGCCGAGTTCCCTTCTTGAGTGGCACGGGCATAACGACTTCTACAAGGGCGTCTCCAACGCGGCCGCCGCGTGGCTTTACGGCGCATCCGCCGCGAACTGCTCGCTGCTCGGCATCGGCGAGCGCACGGGCAACTGCCCGCTGGAAGGCATGGTCATGGAATACTGCTCGCTCCGCGGCACGACGGATGGCATGAACCTCGAAGTGATCACAGAAATCGCCGATTACTTCGAAAAAGAGATCGGCTACGAAATCCCGCCGATGACGCCGTTTGTGGGCAAGAACTTCAACAGCACCCGCGCGGGCATCCATGCGGACGGCTTGCTCAAGGACGAGCGCATCTACAGCATCTTCAACACCGGCAAGATTCTCAACCGTCCGGCCGAGGTCATGGTGGACGCGCACAGCGGCACCGCAGGTATCGCCTACTGGCTCAACACGCGCATGGGCGTGGAGATCGACAAACGCAACCCGGTGGTCTCCGCCATCAAAAACCGCATCGACACGCTCTACGAAGCCTGCCGCACGACGGTGATGAGCAATGAGGAGCTGGAAGCGATTGCGTCGGACGAGCTGGCCAAAGGCGTAAAGTAAGAAAAACCGAAATACGGGTAAAACAAAAGAGCGGATCAAATGCGATCCGCTCTTTGTGTATCTCGCGTGATTACGCAGGGTTTCTTTGTGTGATTCGCTTACCCTATGCGGCCTTTACCTTTGTCCACGCATTCGAGAAGACCTTGACGAAGTCGCCGAGATCCTGGAAGATCTGGCAGCGATCCAACACGTCCTGCGGGGGATTATAGGTCGGGTCTGCGGCATAGGACGGGTCCATGAGCGCAAGCCCTGCTGCGTTCGGCGTCGAGAAGCCGATATAGTCCGAGTTTTGTGCGGCAACTTCCGCATCGCAAAGGAAGTTGATGAACTGCTCCGCTTCTGCGGTGCGCGTGGAGGTTTTGGGGATGATGATGTTGTCAAACCAGACGTTGCTGCCTTCCTTGGGCACGGCGTAGGCAAGGTCGGGGTTTTCCGAGATGCAGTAGACCGCGTCGCCCGAATAAACAACGCCCATCGATGCGCTGCCGTTGATGAGTTCCATCTTGATGTCGTCCGTGAGATACGCGCGCACGAGCGGCTTTTGCGCGATCAGCGCTTCCTGCGCGGCGAGGATGTCATCTTCCGAGCGGGTGTTGATGTCGTAACCCAACTTTTTGAGCGTGATGCCGATGGTATCGCGCATGCTGTCGTACATCAGAATTTCACCCGAGTACTTCTCATCCCAGAGGATGTTCCAGCTGTCCACGGGATCGCTGACCATCGTGGGGTTGTAGAGTATGCCGACCGTGCCCCACATATACGGCACGCTATACTGATTACCCGGATCGAAGGCAAGGTCTAAAAACCGCGAGTCGATGTTGCTCAGGTTCGGGATGTTCGCCTTATTGATGGCGTAGAGCAGATCTTCCGCCACAAGCTTTTCGATCAGATAGTCTGAAGGGAAGCACACGTCATAGATGTTGTCCGCCGAGGCGAGCTTGACGAGCATCTCTTCGTTGCTGGTCATTGTCGTATACTTGACCGAGATGCCGGTTTCGTCTTCAAACTGGCGCAGTAGGTCGGGGTCGATGTAATCGCCCCAGTTGAGCACATTGAGCGTCACCTTGCTGCCGCCACCGCAGGCAAAAAGCGAGAGCGACAGCGCGAGTGCAAGCGCGAGACATGCAATTTTTTTCAGCGTTTTCATGATTTTAATTCCTCCTGATTATGGTAAGAGTATATTTTTCTTCAAGCATCCTGCTATTAGATGGTTATAGCAATCGTCTAATTGGCTTATCACAAGTTTGCGATAGATGTTAATGGTAATAGTATACGCCGTTTTAACACATTCTGCCGCCCGCAGCAGAAAAGACGCAATTTGTCTATCGCTTCATGCCGACTTTCTTGCTCTGCAGCTCGGCGTTTCTCTCCTCGCGAATGCTCTTGAGGTTGACGATGAGTAGCAGCGTGACCACCGGCACAAAGATGATGGTAGAGAGCGCGGGGTTGACGCCGCGGCGCGCGGTGGCGTAGATATACATCGAAAGGTTATCCACGCCGTTTCCGGCAAAGAAGCTGATCACGAAATCGTCTAGCGAGAGCGTAAACGCCATGATGAGGCCGGAGACGATGCCGGGCATGATATCCGGGATGACCACCTTTTGTATCGCCTGCATGGGCGTACACCCAAGATCCAGCGCCGCCTCGTAGAGCATATCCGAGCTCTGCCTGAGCTTGGGCAGCACGGAGAAGATCACATACGGCAGGTTAAAGGTGATGTGCGCAATCAACAGACGTGTGTAACCATCCCGAAGCCCCACGAACAGGAACAGCAGCATCAGCGAGATGCCTGTCACAAGGTCGGGGTTGACCATCGGCAGCTGGGAGATGTTCTCCAGCAGCAGCCGGTCGCGCCGCTTCATGGCGTGCAGGCCGATGGCGGCAAGCGTACCGAGCACGGTAGCCACCACGGAAGAGATCGCGGCGACGGAGAGCGTCACCACCAGCGCATCCGTAATCTCCGGCGTGCGGAAAAGCTGGGCATACCAGTCAAACGTAAAGCCCGTCCAGTTGCCGAGCGTCTTGCTCTGGTTGAATGAGTAAATGATTAAAATCAGGATCGGCGCGTAGAGAAACACGAGCATCAGACCTAAATACGTGCCGGAGAAAAACTTCTTCAGGCGGCTTACCATAGTCTTCCGCCTCCTTCGTCGCTGGTTTTGCGCTCGGCCTTTTTCATAAACGTCATGGAGACGAGCACAAACGCGAGGAGTATGATGGACAGCGCGCTACCTGTGTCCCACGATTGCTCGGTGATGACTTTCATGTAGATCAGGTCGCCGTAAAGCATTGTCTTTCCGCCGCCGAGCAGCTGAGAGATGGCAAACGTGGTCGTGCTGGGGATAAACACCATCGTAACGCCCGATATGACGCCCGGCATGGAGAGCGGGAGCACCACTTTAAGGAATGTCTTTCGCGGGTTTGCGCCGAGGTCTGCCGCGGCCTCGATATAGCTCTTGTCTAGCTTGATGAGCGTGGTATAGATCGGCAGGATCATGAACGGCAGGAAGTTATACACCATGCCAAGCAAAACCGCGCTTTCCGTATAGAGCATATTTGTAAAGGCGCTGAGTAGCACCTTCCACGCATACGTGCGCAAAAGAAAGTTCATCCACATCGGTACGATAAAAAACACCGAAAGCAGAGCAGCCGTGGTTTTTTTCATCTGCGAAAGCAGATAGGCCACCGGAAAGCCTAGCAGCAGGCACAACAGCGTGGTATACAACGCAAAGCGCACGGAGTCCGCGAGCACGCGAAGGTTATCCCAGCTGGACGCCCGCACGATGTTTTCCAGCGTCACCGCGCCATCGCTCGTAAAGGCATAATAGAGAATCAGCAGCATGGGGGCGAGAATGAAAATCGCCATCCAGACGACATAGGGGTAGGCAAACACGCTCCTGCGAATGAGCATGCCGGTTGCCGTCTTTGGTTTTGTTGTCTTAGTTTGCTTCATTTGCGCTCACCGCGATCTTGTCTGCGGGTACGAAGAGGCCGATCTCCTCGCCGGACTCCATGTACTCCGCGGAATAAGCGATCCAGTCTTCCTCGCCGCAGCCGATGGTGACTTCATAGTGCGTTCCAAGGAACATGCAGGCGCGCACGATGCCCGTGAGTTCGCTCTCTTCCGGCGGGATCAACTTCACGTCAACGGGCGCTATTGCTACCAGCACGTCGTCCTTGGTTTCGAACGCTTCCAGCCCCTTGCAGGCGAAGCGGTGATCCAGAATCTCCACTTCACCATCGTCGGGGTATGCCACCGCGTCAAAGAGATTGGTTTGCTGCGTCTTCTTCATAATATGGATCGCGTCCGGCGGGATCGAGATGCCGACCACCTGCCCGCGCTCGACGAAGTCAGTGGTCTGGATGATCCATTCGTAGCCGCCGCAGTCAACGTCCACTTCATAGTGCACGCCCATGAACACGACGGAGACCGCCTTGCCGAACACGCGCGCGCCGTCAGCCGGGACAATGTCGATGTCCTCCGGACGGACGACCACATCCACCTCGGTGTTCTTGCCAAAACCCTTGTCAACACAGTCGTAGACCACGCCGTTCATGCGCACTTTAAAGTCCTGCAGCATGATGCCGGGGATGATGTTGCTCTCCCCAATAAAATCAGCGACAAACGGGTTCTTCGGCTCGTTGTAGATATCTGTCGGGGTGCCGATCTGCTGGATCACGCCGTCCTTGAGCACGACGATCGTGTCGCTCATGGTCAGCGCCTCTTCTTGATCGTGGGTGACGTAGATAAACGTAATGCCGAGCCGCTGCTGCATGTTCTTGAGCTCGACCTGCATCTCCTTGCGGAGCTTGAGGTCCAGCGCGCCAAGCGGTTCATCGAGGAGGAGCACCTGCGGTTCGTTGACGAGCGCGCGGGCGATGGCAACGCGCTGCTGCTGGCCGCCAGAGAGCTGCTCGACATAACGGCCGCCGTACCCCTTGAGGTTGACCAGCTCCAGCATGGCCTCGACTTTCTCTTTGATGACGTTCTTCTCGACACTGCGCAGCTTTAACCCAAAGGCGATGTTGTCCGCAACATTCAGGTGCGGAAATAAGGCGTATTTTTGAAAAACTGTGTTGACCTTGCGCAAATAAGGCGGCGTGTTTGCGATGTCGACGCCGTCCATCTCGATGCGCCCTTCATCCGGCATGATGAATCCCGCAATCAGGCGCAGCATGGTCGTCTTGCCGCAGCCGGAAGGGCCGAGGAGGGTTAAAAACTCTCCGTCCTTGATATATAGATCGACATGCGAAAGTGCGACGTCTCCGCCGTAGAGTTTCGACACGTCGATGAGCTCGATGAGATGCTTGTCCTTCATGCATTTACTCCTTAAATACAATGCGGCGCGCGGTCATCCCGCACCCCGGAAAAACGCGAATGGTGATATATAACTCGTTAAAAACTCGGCGGGGTGCTGACCCAGAGTACGCGCGCTTCGGCTTTTCCGGAGTTCACCAGATAATGCACGCGCGTCGGGCGAAAATAAAAACTGCCGCCCTTTTTCACGCGATAACGCTTGGCGCCGATGACCAGCGTCACGCTCCCGCTGAGCACATAGCCGAACTCTTCGCCTTCGTGCGGGTCGTCCTCTACACCGCTGACACCCGCGGGAATCGTCACGAGGATGGGTTCCAGCGCGTTTTTCTGCGCGTTGGTGACGAGCCATTGAATCGTGTAGCCGTCCGACTCCTGCTTGATAAACATGTCTTCCGTGCTGTATACGACGGACTCGTCAACCGATTCGCGAAAGAATCCGGCGATATCCGTGCCGAGCGCGGCGAGGATGTCCATCAGCGTGGCGATAGAAGGGGAGGTCAGGTCCCGTTCGAGCTGGGAGATAAACCCCTTGGTCAGCTCCGTGCGGGCTGCGAGCTCCTCCTGCGTTAAACCGCGCTGCTGTCGCAGCTGTTTAATCTTGGCCCCGATCTCCATTTTGGTCTACCACCTCTAAACTTTATGTTTACAGTCACTAAACGGAATTAAACCAAATTGCATACGAAATGTCAATGTATTTTTGGTGATTTTTTGACCCGTGGACACTAATTTTTTTCAAAGAGAACGGCTGTGTTTGCCGTGCATCCGATGCACCTTGAAAAACCGCGTCGTCATGCGAATATCTCTTTGTTTGGAAGCCGGGTCTATCCGGACTGTCGCGCTTGGTTTCGCGCTCTTGCGCGCGCGCTTTTTGCATGATAAACTCGAATGGTAAACAACTACACAGAAAGGGAATTGAACATAGAGGTAAAAGAAGGGAAGAAAAACATGAAAACTGGGATTGCCGTTTGCTTTCCCGGCACGGGGTTTACCTGCAAAGAGGCGCTCTTTGAGCGCTTGGCGAGCGATCTTTCCGCGCGCGGGTACGATGTTGTACGACTCGACTTTTCACACATCCCGTTTCGGGAGATCGAGTCGCTAGAAGAAGCGGTTGCCGTCGCGCAGCGCGCGGTGAAGCGACAGCTTTCCGGCGTTTCGTTTGCGGACTATGACGATGTCGTGTTTCTCTCCAAAAGCCTTGGGACGATCCTGGCGCCGCGCGCGGAGCAGGAATACGGTATTCGGCCAAGACACCTCTTCTTAACCCCGTTGAATAAAACGCTATCGCTGGTGCACCCGGATTCCCGCGTGATCGCCATGGTGCTGGGCACACAGGACCGTTTTTTGTCCGGCAGAGCGCTGACGAGTTTTTGCGAGCCGAGAGGTATAAACTGCTGCCTCATCGAAGGCGTGAATCACAGTTTAAAGGACGATATGGACGCGGCGCGCACCGCGCAAATCATCGATCAGATCGCGATGCTCTGCAACTGATTTTATATCATCGCGCGAACAACCGCGCAAATACACTACAGGACGACAGTAACATGGAACCGTATTTGGATGAGTTTCTCATCAGCGACGATAAAACGCTGATTCAACCGGAGATTGTCTTTGAACTGCTTTCCAAATCCTATTGGGCGGGAGAAAGAAATCTCGAGACAATCAAGAAGTCCATCGAAAACTCCCTCTGTTTTGGCGTGTATCACGCGGGCAAGCAGGTCGGGTTTGCACGCTGTGTAACGGACTATGCGACCATCTACTGGCTCGCGGATGTAATCATCGACGAGCGATTCCGCGGACGGGGCTTAGGCAAGGTGCTCGTCTCAGCAGTTCACTCACATGAAAGCATAATGGGACTTTCCGGCATACTCGCCACGCGGGATGCGCATGCGCTCTATGAACGCCACGGGTTTGTGGTTGTCGAAGAGAAGCGATATATGAGAAGGCCTGCGGTAAAGCAGGAGACAACTGTTTCGGAGTAGGAACACACATAGTTACGGTTTCGTATCAATCATTACAATAGATATTTTTCATGCACTCCCGACTAACGAGAGTGCATTTAAGTTTTCTCAAGCCGAAAATCAAACGTCAAGATAATAAATCAACACTTCTTGTGTCGGACATTGATTAACGGTGCGTCAAAAGCAAACGATTGTTACTTTGTGAAGAATACAAACAAAACATGACGAACCCGAAAAGATTGCTAAAACTGCATCGACGCGGGGATTGGGGTATGCTATACTTTCGGCGTTACATGAAGGAGGGATATCCATGAAAAAAATTATTGCAGCGGTGCTGGCCCTCGCGGTGGGCTTCACGCTCTTCATACCTGCAGCGCTCGCCGATGAGAACGGAGAAGAACGCGTCACGATGGGCGCGGATCTGACCGAGCGTCAGCGCACAGCAGTATATGACGACTTTGGCATCGAGGAAGGCTCGGTTATTGAGCTGATCGTTACAAACAAAGAGGAGCGCAGCTATCTGGAAGGCCTCGTGCCCGATGGCAAGATCGGTAGCGTGGCGCTCTCGTGCATCTATATTAAAACCCTGCCGGCTGGCTCCGGCATGAGCGTCGAGATCCATAACATCAACTACTGCACCGAAGACATGTATATCAACGCCCTGACGACTGCGGGGATTTCTGACGCGCAGGTTATCGTGAGTGCTCCTTTCCCGGTCTCCGGCACGGGCGCGCTGACGGGCGCATACAAAGCGTATGAAGACATCACCGGCAACTCGCTCTCGAGCCTGGCAAAGGCCGCAGGCGCGGAGGAGCTGGTCGTCACCGGCGAGCTGGCGGAGTATATCGGCAGCGAAGACGCAACGCAGATGATCACCGAACTCAAGAGCATGCTCGACAAGACGCAAGGGATGACGGACGACGAAGTGCGCGCCGAAATCAAGAACCTTGCAAGCATGTACAACATCTCCCTGACCAATGCGCAGCTCGAGCAGGTGCTCTCTCTTGCGCGTAAACTGGAAGGACTGGATTCGGATCAGCTCCAGGAGCAGCTGGTCGGCATCGCAAAAGCCGCGCAGACGGCAAACAAAGTCGGCGAGGTAACGAGCAAGGTGTTTGACGATGTCAAAGGTTTCTTCAGCGCGGTTGGCAACTTCTTCTCCGGCGTATTTGGCGGCAATTAAACGTAACAGGAGCCCATGCCAAAGCTAAGCATGCTACAAAGGATACCGTTGCCTGCGGTGTCCTTTTTTCTCTAAGCAGCGAACGCTCGGAACGATCATGTTGACCAGATTTCCCTGCAAGGTGGTTCTCGCAAAGCGAAATATCGCTAGATTTTGTGGCGAAAGGGTGAACTGTTTACAATATAACAACAAAATACACCGCAGCTGATGCTATAATAATTTAGATTTACAACTCTAAAAGAACGCAGAATCGTTCTTTCGTATACAGGAGAAAGCACACATGGGCAACGACCGCTATCAGGATTACCCGGACAATGAGCGCCGGATCACCAGCCAACCCAGAAACGAAGCAGCATCCGGCGCCTCTTTAAACGGCGCGGGGCGCAGCAGCTACGCCTCCGGTCGCAACGATGATAGCGGCGGCACAACGGGTAGCCGCGCGCCTTCTTCTGCCGGGCAATACGGCGGCTATACGCGAAACGGAACGCCTGCACCCCGTGGCAGTTCTTCCGCCGCGCGATATGACGGCAACGAGCAAAGCGGTATGCCCGGTAGTCGCAGACCGTCCTACGGCGATCCGTCGGGTTACGAACGCACCAACTCTTCCGCCAATCGCGGAACAACCGGAAGCAGCTCCGGCGTGAGCCGATCTGCCGCCACTTCCGGCTCCGGCGGCAGCAGGGGCTATGGTTCTTCTGGCAATTCCTCCGGCGGCAGCTCCGGCGGACCCAAAAAGAAGAAGAAAAAGCGGCGTTACCGCTTGCGCATTCAGCCAAGAGCATTTTTCATCCTCTCGATCCTTCTGGTGATTGTTGCGATGATCGTCGTTGGCATCCGGGCATTCAGCGATACGAGCCGGCCGCAGGAAGCGCAAGCAAGCCAAAAGCCCGGGTTGTTTGCGGAGATATTTAAGACACCGACACCGTCGCCAACGCCCACACCTGAACCAACACCCACACCGTCGCCCACACCGCCCTACGAGATTCCGCACGCTGTGGACAGCACGCAGCCGAGTGTTTTGGGCCTGACGACTGCCATTGAGGTAGACGGAACAAAGGTAGATACCTATGAGCGCGCGGAGAAGATCGAGTTCCTGCCCGATGAACCGTATTCCAGCGTTGCTGGGGTCATCACCTTCCGCGGGAACAACTATCGCGACAGCGCGGCTTACGGCACGGCCAGCATCAGCAACCGCAGACTCTCGGAAGCCTGGAAGGTTGAAACCGGCGAGCTCATGCGCAGCGATATCGGCGGCGCGACGGAAACGACCTGGACCGGCAGCGGCTGGGTCGGCCAGCCACTCATCGTACAGTGGCCGGAGAACATCAAGCAGTTTATGAATATGCACGACTGGGCAAAGCAGAAGGCTGGGCTGGTCGAAGTGATTCTCGGGACGATGGATGGCAACATCTACTTCCTGGATCTCGAGACGGGGCAGCAGACGCGCAATATTCTGCGGGTTGGCATGCCCTTCAAGGGGGCCGGCTCGCTCGACCCGCGCGGGTATCCAATCCTTTATATCGGTTCGGGGGATATGTATGTCTCCGACGAGATGAAAGCGCGCGCGATGGTATATTCCCTCATCGACTTTACGCGGCTCTACGAATTCGGCAAGCAAAACGACTCGTTTGCCCTGCGCGACTGGCACGCATATGACAGCGCACCGCTCGTGGACGCAAAGACCGATACGCTCATTTACCCCGGGGAAAACGGCATTCTTTACACGATTAAGCTCAACACCACGTTTGACGAAATGACGGGTCAGCTCGGCATCAACCCCAGCGAGATTGTCAAGATGCGCTATGTCGGAGCGCGCTCCACCTACCCTGCGAGCACAAATACGGCCGACAACAAATACTGGCTGGGGTATGAAACCAGCATCGCCGTGCTTGGCGAGTTCGGCTATCTGGGCACAAACGACGGATTCCTGCAATGCATCAACCTCAACACGATGTCGCTGATTTGGGCGCAGGACACACAAGATGACACCAACAGCTCACCCGTGCTGGAAACGGACTTCGCCAACCGGGCGGCATACCTGTATATCGGCTCGTCGCTGCATTTTACGGCGGACGCGGAGAATCTGGGCAGCGCCTCGTTTTATAAGGTGAACGCAATTACCGGCGAGATCATGTGGAAGCACAGCGAGACGGTCAATACGAGAAGCGGCGTCTCCGGCGGCGTTCAGGGCACCGCGCTATTGGGGCAAAAAAGCATTTCGGATCTGGTGATTGTACCCTTTGCACGGACGCCCAACAAAGACGACGGCGTGCTGCTCGCGCTGGACAAGGCGACTGGAGCTGTACGCTGGACATTCCTAATGGAGAAGTACACATGGAGTTCTCCCGTGGCGGTCTATGACGCAAGCGGCAACGCTTATATCATCATCTGCGAAGGCAGCGACACGGGCGGCAAGGTATTCCTGCTGGACGGCAAAACAGGCACGCTCCTGAGTTCTTTTGATGCCGAGAAAAACATCGAGGCGAGCCCCGCAGTCTATGGCAACATGATCGTCTTCGGCACGCGCGGCATGAAGATCTGGGGCGTAAAAATCAGCTAAAAGGCGCAAACGATTCACGATATCGTTTTCATCGCGTGCTGGAGAAAATACTCTGCAGCACGCGAATCAGCCAACAGAAGCAAGCGATTCATTTGAAGGAGCGAGAACCATGGCAATGAGAAGAAGAAAACGTGTTCGCATGCAGCCGCGATTCTTTCTGATCCTGCTCGTGGCGCTGGGCACGGTCATCATCGTATTGCTGCTAGTGCAAAAAGTACAAGACGACAAGAAAGAGGTATTGGAATCAACGCCGGTACCAACCGCTACGCTTGCGCCAACGCCTACTCCAAAGCCAGCTCTCCCGTCGGACATTACTATCACCCGCGTAGACAGCGCAAACCCCTCGAAATATGGCTTTACCAATGCCATCAAGGTGGACGGAGATGATGTTTCGAGTTTTCAGCGCAACGAATCGCTCAGCTTTGGGCGGGATATGGAATACAGCGCGCTGCCGGGCGTGACCACTTTTGGCGGCAATAATTACCGCAATTCGTTTGCTTACGGCACCGTGACCATTTCCGACAAGCGCTTAAGAGAGCAGTGGACAAAGAGCATCGGCGCGCTGGGCAACTGGAGCGGAACAGGATGGACGGGACAGCCGCTCATCGTGCAGTGGCCGATGGAAACCGTTGCGGTCATGAACGTGAAGCAGAGCTACAAAGATGCAGCTGCGCTGCTCACAGAAGTGATATGCGCAGCAATGGATGGCAACATCTATTTTTACGATCTCGAGACGGGCAGCGCGACGAGAGATCCTATCAATACCGGAATTGTGCAAAAGGGCACCGCTTGTGTCGATCCGCGCGGATATCCGCTCCTGTATGTCGGGCAAGGCATTCCCGCCGAGAACGAGCAGGGAAATGCTGCCGCGTATGTGCGCGTTTATTCGCTCATCACTGGGGAGCAGATTGGCCAGTTTGGTGGGTTTGACTGGTTTGCGCGACGCGTTTGGCAGGCCTATGACGGCAGCCCGATGATTGCGAACGACACGCTCGTCTACGCCGGTGAAAACGGAATCTTCTATACCGTAAAGCTCAACGCGCAGTTTGACGCTGCGGCGGGCACGGTTTCGATCGATCCGGACGGACTGATCAAATCCCGCTACGAGGCCGCCGGCTATTCGCGCGACGACACGAAGGGCGCGCGCTGGTATGGCATTGAGAGCTCGGTTTCCGCGTTTCGCAACTACGCGTTCTTCACCGACAACGGCGGAAGGATGCAGTGCGTCGATCTCAACACGATGGCGATCAAATACGTTGTGGACGTGACCGATGAGAGCGATTCCTCCGTCGTCGTGGAAGAAAGCTATGAAGACAGCACGATCTATCTCTACACCGGTTCGCAGGTGCGCGCAACCGGCAGTGATCTGCCGGACGGGTTTGGCTACAGCTACCAGCGCAAGATCAACGGTCTCACCGGTGCGATCATTTGGGAAAAGCGCTGGATCTGCTCGACCGGGGACGCAAGCGCCAGCGGCGGAATCGTCGCGACACCGCACACCGGGCGGGGACGGATCAGCAATCTGGTGATCTACTCGTTCAGCCTTGCCGCGCTGTCCAACGGCGCGACGGCTACGCAAGCCGAACAAACGCCGGGTCCGGATGCGACTGCGGAGGGAGACACCACTGATGCGAGAGCCGAAATACTGCCGCAGACGAACGCGAGCGGAACGTATTCGCTCGGTGGACGGATCGTCGCCTATGATAAGGCAACGGGCAATATCATATGGTCTGTCGAGCAAACAAACGACTACTGGGCAAGCCCGGTCGTGGTTTACGACGCGCAGGGGAAGTCATATCTCATCCAATGCGACCGCGGTGGTTACGTGACGATGTATGACGCGTCCAACGGAATCATGCTCAACAGCATCGACATCGGCAGCCGCATTGACTCTACACCGGCGGTGTTCAACAACCTGCTCGTCGTCGGCACGCGCGGCAAGGGCGGCAGCGGAAAAGGCCCGCAGATCGTCTGCATTAAGATTAGCTAATAGAATTTTATCGACAAGAATAGACAGATTATCCGGAGCGCCACTTGAGTGTGGCGCTTTTTGTATGATTATATATTTCGACAAAAAGTAAAAAATACTTGACAGCATGTAAAGAATGGTGTAATTTACTAAATGTAAAGCATAGCGTACATCAAATCGCAGATGTATCCGATGCATGACAAAGAAAACTATAATGAACTAGGAGAAAAAAACTATGTCATACCAGGAAAAGAAAACAATTGTCTCGCTCATCACAGGCGTACTGATCTTAGTGGCATACTGCATCTACGCCTTTGGCAAAGCGGGCATGGAACAGCTCGACAACCTGCAATTCTGGGCAAAGACGATTCTCGCTTTTATCGGCATCGGAATCGTTGCGCTCATCATCATCATGATCGTGTTCCACATTCTACTTGCGGTTTCAAAAGCGGTGCAGCAGAAGCTCAGTGATGAAACCATCGATGACAAGGAGATTGAAAAATCCATCGAGCGCGAGATGGTTGAAGACGAAATGGACAAGCTCATCGAACTAAAAGCCAGCCGCATCGGATACTCTGCCATCGGCGTTGGGTTTATTGCGGGGCTGATTGCCGTCGCGTTCGGCGCTTCCGCCGTCGCTTTGCTCAATATCCTCTTTCTCTCCGGTTCGGTGGGGAGCATTGTGGAAGGGTTTGTACAGATCGGGTATTACCGCAGAGGAGTTCGTTGACGAAGCGCACGCATATTCAGAATGAAGGAGAAAAAGATCATGCCGGATAAACTGGAGATTACCAACAACATCCGTACACTGCGCTTTTTTGCAAACGAGATGACGCAGCAGACGCTCGCGGAACAGGCAGGCGTGTCCCGCCAGACCATCATCGCAGTGGAGGCGGGCAAGTATACGCCTTCACTGGAGCTGGCGTTTCGGATCGCGGAAGCGTTCGGAGTGTCGATTACAGAAGTATTCAGCGTAGTAAAACAACCGAAACAACAAGAACTAAAGGAAAAGTAAAATAAACAAAAAAGCACGCAACGTCAAAGTTGTCTAGCGGGAAGAAGCAGCGGGCTTAAAGCGCTTGCAACCGGTTCTTTTTTGCGATGGAACAGGAGATAAAGCCGGGGATGTACAGTCTCCGGCTTTTTGCTGTTAGATCAAACGAACGACAAAAGGCAAAAAGAAACGGATACCGGCGATGCGTTGACGCGTCTGCCGATCACAACAAAATATCAGGACGGTTCTCGGCCAGATAAGACAGCCAGTCACAAGTCTCCGCGAGTTCTTCTCTGGCGAGTTCGGTCAAAAGCTGTGCCTTGTCCGTCCGGGGATTGTCAAAGACTTCAATGGCTTCGGAATACAGCGCGATCATACGCTGCCCGTCTTTGAGCTTGCGCTCGAGAGACAGTTTTCCGTAATAGCTCGACACCACGAACGTGAGCGCAGGGATGATGCCGAGCAGGATTTTAAAGATGCTGCGCGTGCTGAAAAAATGTTCGCTGTGCGTGAGCGCAAAGCGGCTAAACCAATCCGGCAAAGAGAGCTCATACCCGATCCAGACGGGGAATAGAAACTCCAGCAACAGGACCGTCGCGAAGAAAAGAATGGTAAGCGTCAAGAGCGCGCCGGAGATGCTTCGCTGGCGCTTCTGCTTTGCTCTGTTTTTTGC
>JAUYTF010000219.1 GCA_030695285.1 Eubacteriales bacterium
ACGCTTACACCTCACAGCTCGCGTGGCGGCAGGCGTGGCATTGGAGATTGACCGCGAGTGGTAAGCCTGCGATATGCGTAGCCTCCGCAGCGGCATGCACGGCAAGCGCGGTGACGGCTCCGCCAAGCCCCATTGGGCCGATGCCGCTCGTGTTGATGCGCAAGAGCGCCTCTCGCTCGATTTGGGCAACATCTTCTCGCGCGGAGGGCTCTTTAAGCGGTCGGAGCAGCTGTCGCTTTGCCAGCAGCGCGCAGGATTCCATCGTGCCGCCGATGCCGACGCCGACGACGACGGGCGGGCAGGCGGAAGCGCCCGCATCCTGCACGGTGGCGGCGATGTGAGAGAGGATTCCCTCGATTCCGGCGGAGGGGGGCAGCATGACAAGCCTGCTCATGTTTTCGCTGCCGAATCCTTTCGGCGCGACGGTGAGCACAATTCGATCCCCTTTGATAAAACGAACATGCAACACGGCCGGGGTGTTATCCTGCGTGTTGACGCGCGTGATGGGGTCGAGAACGGATTTGCGTAAATAACCTTCGGTATAGGCAAGCCGAACGCCTTCGTTGACGGCGGCGGTGAGATCGCCTTCTATGAATACATCCTGCCCGATATCGACAAACACGACGGTCATGCCGGTGTCCTGACAGATCGGGCGTTTTTTTTCACGCGCAAGCTGCTGGTTCTCGAGCAGCTGGTCGAGCACATTTCTTGCCGCGCTGCCCGCTTTTTCGCGTTCACGCGCGGAGGCAAGGGCGGATACGACGTCGCTTGGGAGGCTGCAGCAGGCGCGCAGGCAGAGCCTGCGTACGGTTTCGATGAGTTGTGCGGCCTGAATGAGACGCATGCTGCCGCGCCACCTTTCCGTGCAATCGCAATAAGAGTAAACCGAAAAAACGATTATCGCATATATTATATCGTATGACAAGTCAAAAATAAAACCATTCAACATAAAAATGCAGAAATCATGAATGAATATAACATGCCGCAACATGCGCATCTCGTGAGGGGAACGATGCGAATCGCGCCGGCAGCAACAGTTATAAAGCAAATAAACATCATGTTTAACATCCGGCATAGAACATGCAGAAAGTATGCATGAATATAACATGCCGCAACATGCGCATCTCGTAAGGGGAACGATGCGAATCGCGCCGGTAGCAACAGTTATTAAGCAAACAAACATCATGTCGCGCCGGTAGCAACAGTTATAAAGCAAACAAACATCATGTTGAACATCCGGCGAACGAGAAACAAGCATGGTTCGTTTTCTTTTCTACCACAATTTGACACGTTCGTGTGCTTGCTTGTTACTCGGAACGCTGTAAACTGTAAACATGTCTTATGCAACGGAACAAAACCAACGAAATCTTGCCGCGCTAGAGTCCGTTTTTTCCGCAATGGGCACTAAAAACCGGATTCAAGTGTTTGCATTTCACGAGCAAATCGCAGCGGGCGAGGCGCTCAAGCGCGCCGAGGCGCGCGTGCGCGCGCTACACGATTGCCTCACGGTCTTTCAGCCGGAGAGCGATCTTTCGCTGCTGAACGCCTCTGCCGGATGCAGCAGCGTTGCCGTCGGCGCGGACACAGCACATCTACTCCAGGAAAGCCGCCGCTATTCGGAGCTTAGCTGCGGGGCGTTCTCGATCACCACCCGTGCGCTCAGCGCGCTCTGGGAGATTCACGCCCGCTGCGGCACCGTTCCCTCCCGTACGGAGGTGGAGCATGCGCTCACGCTCGTGTGCGATGAGGATATTCTTCTTGATGAAACCGTGCAAGCTGCAGGACTCAGACGCTTTGGCCAGAGCGTGGATCTCGGCGGCATCGCCAAGGGCTATGCGGCGGACGAGGCGCGGCGCATCCTGCTGGAGGGCGGGGTCACCGGCGCGCTGATCAACCTTGGCGCAACGGTCTCGGTGATAGGCGAAAGCAAGCACGTCGGCATTCAGCACCCGAACCGCTTGCCCGGCATCGTGATAGCGTGCGTTTCTCTTGCCAACGCCTGCGCGGTGACCTCCGGTGATTACGATCGCTTTTATGAGGTGGACGGCACGCGCTACCATCACATCCTCGATCCGCGCACGGGATATCCCTCGCGCTCTGGACTCAGGAGCGTGACGCTCATCGGCGACTCTGCGCTGGCGCTAGATGCGCTTTCCACGGCGGTGTTCGTCCTCGGCGCGGAAGCGGGAATGCCCTTGATTCAGCAGGCGGGGATGGAAGCGGTGTTTGTCTCCGATCAACTGGACGTGGTTTGTACCGAAGGAATGCGGGAATTTTTCGAATTATTTTAACAGAACCAAATCGAAAGCGTATAAACTTATCGTTTCATATAGATGATATATGAAGAAGAAACGATTTCACAGCATCAACGCATGGATGTTATCGAGAAGGCTAGTTCAAGTCGGCCCGCCGATTCTTTTTTTGACACTCGTGATCTACACGTGTTCAGCAATCAAGCCGATCGATGGTTTGCTCAGCGGCGGCATACCGGGCACGCCCGCGCTTGCGGAGCAGATCGCTCTTGCCGCGCGCACGCCTTCGCCTAGTCCTGTGCGCACGCCGACGCCCACCGTGACAGCAACGCCCGCAGCATCGGCAACGATCGTCAGCGCAGGGCCGATCGCGCTCACGGACGGCTCCTATTACGGCACCGCTAAGGGATTTCGCGGGGATGTCGAGATATTGGTCACCTTGCAGGGCGGATATATCACGCGGGTTTCGGTTCTGAGCTATGTGGACGACGAGAAGCAGTTCGACCGCGCAAAAAAGCACGATCATTGCGCGCGTGATCAGCGCGCAGGATTTGGAAGTGGATGTCGTCGCGGGCGCTACGCACAGCAGCGACGGCATCCTGGGCGCGGTTGCAAACGCGCTGGGCTTCTCCTACACCGCGATTGCATCCGGCGGGAACAGGCACTGATCCGGCAAACCCAACGCATTCCGCTCGAAACTCCCGTTCACGCGGGCGTTTTTTGTTGGAAAGCGTAAAAAACGTCTCCACGCTGCGTAGGTTGCTGGATGCTTCACATGGTGGTATGCTCTCGACAGAAGCGAGGAAACGAACATGAACAACTATGTGACCGGAAGC
>JAUYTF010000223.1 GCA_030695285.1 Eubacteriales bacterium
CGCGATGTTGTTGTAGGTGGTTGCGGTATCGGGATGATCTTTGCCTAGCACTTTTTCGCTGATTGCCAAATCTTTTAAATACCATTCAAGCGCGAGATCATATTGACCCTGATTATTATACACGCCCGCGATATTGTTGTAGGTGATTGCGGTATCGGGATGATCTTTGCCCAGAACCTTTTCTTTCACGGTTAGAGATTTTTGATACCATACCAGCGAAGCATTATAATCTGCCGATTTATTGTAAAAGCTAGCAATTGCTGCTGAAAGCAAAGCAAACGGTTTTGTTTCGTGAAATAGAATATCGTGTACTTGAACGGCAAAAGGAATCATTAAAGAAGAATTTTGCAGAAGATATGCAACGGTGGACTTATTTAGGTTAGCTCCGCATTTTTCGACAAGACCTTGATGCGACGAATGTTCTACAGGCGTTTGATCTTTCACGGCAGATTTTACACACTGATGCATAGAGAAGATCACTTTACCGTCAGTAACATTTGTTCGCTTATCTAGCCACCTTTGTTTGGATAGCTTGGTTAATGCCAGCGAACAATCTTCTTCATTTACTCCAGCATCCTCATGCAACCACTCGACACACAAATCGACAGATAGCGGCGAAGCAGGAAAAATGGAGAAAGCCTCAACAATGCTTCTTTCCGCTTGATTTGCCAAATCACTCAGCGGATAGAGCTTGCTGATTTCTTGTTGCAGTTTTTCCTCATCAACGCAACCTTTTTTAATGTGGAAATTTTTCTCAATTAAATCCTCTTGCAGTTCTGTAATTGTATAATTATGTTCCTTTGCAATGGTTCCTAATCGATTCACGATGAGGGTGTTGTTACCGGACAAATCTTCGATGATTTTGGTGAGAATCTCCAAGTCTTTCGGGTCGTGAACTTCCTGCCCGTAAATGTGCTGAAAGATTTCGATACATGCCTCAGTAGAAAGCGGAGGCAAATCCTGTTGTTCAAACACGGAATATTCTGTCCGTGAGGCGAAGAGAATAGATGCAGTTAAAGTTTTCAGAAACGCTAAATTCGGATCATCTTTTTTGAAAATATCTTTCTTATCTCGGTCGTCATCAATACAGAAAAGGACGCGATTGGTTGAGCAGAGCTGTTGCAAAAATAGCTTTGCTTCGGCTTCTCCGTGGTTTTTTGCGTATTCGGCAAGATAAGGAATGTGTAAACGAAAATCGGATTCTAAATCGCCCTTGAATTGAATATACCCGATATAATCAAACTGTGCAGGAGGGTTGGGCTGAGTGAGCTGAAAAAAGAGTTTAACTAAAATTTCTGTTTTGCCCAAACCGCCCATTCCGGCAACTTGGATGCGGCGTACGCCAGTTGAGAATTTGTCGAAGAGGTCTTTGATTATATCATCGCGGCAGATAACGTCTTTGTTGTCCCAAACGGGTGTGGTGTAGGTTAAGAGATAGTCAAGTGATGCTTGTGTTTGTGCTTCCGTACTTTTTCGTTCGGTTAAATCAACTAAAATATGCCGAAGCTTTAAATATTCACGCAACGCATCATGCTCGTTTAAGGAAAGCTGTTTTAGCAGGTTATCGATCCAGAGTTCAACTTCTGCGTTGCTTACATCTTTTCCAACTGCTGTTCCTAATATAATCTTCAATGAATCATGATCAAAGCTGCCCACAAAAGAAACCAATGATGATTGGAAGGTTGCAAATGCGGTTTTCTCCTTGATTGTCCAATTAAGCTGCTTTTTGGTCTGTTTGAAAGCGCGTTCAAGGCATTCCCGTAACTGCTTTTCGTGTTTTTGTTTGGTGGCGGCATCGATCAAAAGCGATATCGAAGTAATAGCAGCTTCTGATGCAAGCGCAGCCAATAACACCTTGGAAGCATCTAGAAAAGGAGGGATAATTAGAGATAGAGTATCCATTTTTGTGCAATCCCTTCTCGAGCTTTTTTGAAGAACTATTGAGAGGATTATACCAAGTTATAACGGTGAAAACAAATGATTGTTGTCAAGAAGAGGTTCGCTCACGCGAACCTCCTTTTTTACCCAATAATATTGTTTTTACAGCGTCGATAGCATGACCGCCTTGATCGTGTGCATGCGGTTTTCCGCTTCGTCGAAGACCACCGACTGCGGGCCGGAGAAGACATCGTCGCTGACTTCCATGCTGTCGCGGCTAAACTTCGCGCCCATCTCCTTGCCGATGGTGGTGTTCAGGTCGTGGAACGCGGGCAGGCAGTGCATGAAGATTGCGGAAGGTTTGGCAGCTGCCATCACCTTTGCGTTCACCTGATAGGGCGAAAGCTCCTTGATGCGCTGCTCCCAAATCTCCATGGGCTCGCCCATCGAAACCCAAACGTCGGTATAGATCACGTCCGCGTCCTTCACGCCCTCTAAAATATCCTCCGTCTGCGTGATGCTGCCGCCGCTCTCTTTCGCGAGCGCTTTGCAGACGTTCGTCAGCTCCTCGGACGGCCAATACGCCTTCGGCGCGCAGGCGACAAAGTCCAGCCCCATCTTTGCGCAGCCGACCATCAGCGAATTGCCCATGTTGAATCTTGCGTCGCCGCAGTACGCCAGCTTGATGCCCTTGAGCGTGCCAAACTTCTCCTGAATCGTGAGCAAGTCCGCGAGGATCTGCGTGGGATGAAACTCGGTTGTCAGCCCGTTCCAAACGGGTACGCCCGCGTATTTGGCGAGCTCTTCCACCACGCTCTGACCATAACCGCGGTATTCGATGCCGTCATACATTCTGCCAAGCACCTGCGCGGTGTCCGAAGTGCTCTCCTTTTTGCCGATCTGCGAGCCGGAAGGATCGAGATAGGTCGTGTGCATGCCGAGGTCAAAGGCCGCGACCTCAAAGGCGCATCGGGTGCGTGTGCTGGCTTTCTCAAAAATCAGCGCGATGTTCTTGCCGCGCAGCGTGTCGTGCGGGATGCCCGCTTTCTTCTTCGCCTTGAGTTCTGCCGAGAGCGCGAGAAGCCCTGCGATTTCCTCCGGCGTGAAGTCTAAAAGCTTTAAAAAGCTCTTGCCCTTCAGGTTCATGTCCTTCGCCTCCTGTTTGTATATTTGTTAGTACGTTCTCAAAATCTCTAAATACAATTGTCTTGCTGACTATTTGCTTCAATACGAGCTTAATATCGCTTTCAAAATCGCAAGCCCCGCGTCGATCTCGCCTTTCGTGATCGTCAGCGGCGGCATGAGGCGGATGGTATCCGTGCCTGCCGTCAGCGCGAGAAGGCCCGATTCGACAAGCTTGCCGACGGCTTCGCGATGCGAGCAGGAAACGCCTATGCCGATCATCAGCCCCAACCCGCGCACGCTGGTGACGACGGGTAGATTCCAGCCCGCAACCGTCTCGCGGATGTATGCGCCCTTTTGCGTAACGTCCGCTAAAAACTCAGGCGTGAGCGCGGCTAATACCGCGTTTGCCCCGGCGGCGCAGATCGGGTTGCCGCCGAACGTGGTCGCGTGTGTGCCAGCCGAGAGGTTACCTGCGCAGCTCTTTGCCGCGAGCACGCCGCCGAACGGAAGCCCCGCCGCGATGCCCTTGGCGAACGTAACCGCGTCCGGCTCGATGCCGTATTGCTCAAAGCAGAAGAGTGTTCCCGTTCTGCCGACGCCGGTCTGCACCTCGTCGATGAGCAGGAGGATGTCGTTTTCCTTGCAGTAGCTTGCTACTCCCTGCACAAACGATTGATCGAGCGGCAGCACGCCGCCCTCACCCTGAATCAGCTCCATCAGCACCGCGCAGGTGCTCTTATCGCAGGCGTCTTTGACGCTCTCAATGTCGTTTGGCGTGGCGTAAACAAACCCTTCCGTAAACGGAAAGAAGTAGTTGTGAAACACATCCTGGCCAGTGGCGGCGAGGGTTGTGATCGTCCGCCCGTGGAAGGAATGTTGGAGGGTGACGATCGTGTGCCGCCTCGCGCCGTATTTGTCGAAGGAGTATTTGCGGGCGAGTTTGATCGCGCCCTCGTTTGCCTCCGCGCCGGAGTTGCTGAAGAAAACGCCCTGCATGCCGGTTCGTTCTACCAGTGTCTTTGCGGTGGTTGCGGCGGGTTCGGTGTAAAAGAGATTCGATACGTGCGGCAGTTTTTTGGCTTGCTCCGTAATCGCGGCGAGCCAGGCTTCGTTGCCACAGCCGAGGGAGCACACGCCGATGCCGCTTGCAAAGTCGATATACGTCTTGCCGTCAAAATCCTTTAGCGTGGCGTTTTCGCCGCTCTCAAGCGCGACGGGAAAGCGCTTATAGGTGCCAAGGATATAGTCTTCGGTCTGCTGCATCACGTCTTGATTGGTCATTTGTTCTCCTTAATACGGGCATCACCGTTCGGATGGTTTTGTGCGAGAGCAATTTGGTTTAGATGCTCGCCGTCGTTCCGGTGCCTGCGCGTGTGAGCATCTCGATCATTAAGCAGTTACCATAGTGCCGATGCCTGCGCGTGTGAGCATCTCGAACACTAAGCAGTTACCATAGTTCCGATGCCTGCGCGTGTGAGCATCTCGATCAT
>JAUYTF010000225.1 GCA_030695285.1 Eubacteriales bacterium
TCCCTGCTTGAGACCCTCGCGGTGATCGCCTATCGCCAGCCCGTGACCCGCTCGGATGTAGAGCGCGTGCGCGGCGTGCGCTGCGACTACGCGGTGACGCAGCTGGTAAAACTCGGCCTGATCGTCGAAGTCGGGCGCAAGGATGTCGTCGGCCACCCGACGCTCTTTGGCACCACCGACAAGTTTTTACGCCAGTTCGGCCTTCATGCGGTCGACGAGATGCCAAATTTCTCACACTATTCGCAGGAGATCATCGAAGACAGCTCCCAAGAGATTCCAGTTGTATAATCTAGCAGCATCCAATAATCATCCAGGCAGTTATTAGAGAGCCCTGTGGTGTAGCAATGCAAGTCAGAATACAAGCAAACAGCCTTCCGTTTTCTCGGAGGGCTGTTTTGATGCGTGAACAATTTCTCTTATTATGTAAGTTGAATCATTTTGACTTTGATGTCTTTCCCATCCACCTCCAGCAGTGCGCAGGAGGGCTTATTCCCCTGCCTTGGCAGCGACATGCTGCCGGGGTTGACGACGAGCACTTCTCCGTCCGCCTGCAAGAGAGGTACGTGCGTATGCCCGAAGAGCACGGCGGAGCAGCGGTTTTCTCGCGCCCGATCGATCAGCTGATAGAGCGTATGAAACCCGTCTCCATGCACGAGCATGATCCAGACATCCTCCACGCGCTCAATGCGCATGCGCGGATAGACGCTTCCGCTGTCATTATTTCCCTTCACGGAAAAAAACGGCACGTCGCCAAGCTCTGCCGCAATTCTTTCCGCGTCGATGGCAAAATCACCTAAATGAAAGAGCATGTCTACCTTGCCGAGGCGCTCCAGCGCCAGCGGCAGGCGGGAAAACATGTTGTGCGTGTCTGCAAACAACGCGATGCGCCTCATGCCTTCTCCCGCCTCAACAATTCCAGCAGCGCTTCCAGCGCGTGTTTTCTGTGGCTGACGGCGTTCTTCTCTTCTGCGCTGAGTTCGGCAAACGATTTACCTATCGGCAGATAAAAGAAATAGGGATCATATCCAAAGCCGTTTTCACCCCGCGCCTCGGTGAGCAGAATGCCCTCTGCAAAGCCAATCACGCAAATGGTCTCTTTTCCCTCGCGCGCAAGCGCAACGGCGGAGGCAAAGCGGCAGGTGCGCTGCTCAACCGGCACACCAGCCATGTCGCGCATGAGCTTTGCGTTGTTGTCCGCGTCGTTGTGTCCTTCGCCCGCATAGCGCGCGCTGTAGACGCCCGGCGCGCCGCCGAGCGCATCCACGATCAGCCCGCTGTCGTCCGCAAGCGCGGCGGGATAGCCGGAGGCCTTGAGCACCTCTTCCGCCTTCTTGATGGCGTTTACCTGAAAGGTGTCCCCGTCCTCCACCACGTCGATGTCCAACCCCGCCTGCTTGAGCGTGACCATATCCGGAAACTCCGCACCGAGGATCTCAAGAATTTCGCGCATCTTGTGCGCATTGTTGGAAGCGATGATCAATTTCATGGGCAGATTATAGCAGAGATTGCTGCCGGCGTAAAGCCGAAACGGCATGCAAACGCTTGTTCGAATTTTTTCGCCTTTTCACGCAATTGGGGTTTATGCCGCCCTATCGCTATGGTATAATGGTTCGATTAGTTTCAGGGGGAACAACATGGATCTTTCGATTCTCAACGATAACCAACGCGAGGCGGTGGAAACGACCGAAGGGCCGCTTCTTGTTCTCGCGGGCGCGGGCAGCGGAAAAACACGCGTGCTCACGCACCGCATTGCCTATCTCATTCGCGAAAAAGGCGTCGCGCCTTGGAGTATTCTCGCGCTGACGTTTACCAATAAAGCCGCGGGCGAAATGCGCGAGCGCGTGAGCAATCTTTTAGGCAGCGGCATCAACGACATGTGGGTGATGACGTTTCACGCCTGCTGTGCGCGGATTCTGCGCAGTGAGATCCAGCAGCTTGGCTACGAGCGCACGTTTGTGATCTATGACGACGCGGATCAGCAGTCTCTGCTCAAGAGGATCATTCGCGATCTCAACCTCAACGATAAGGTATTCACCCCGCGCGGGCTCAGTAGCCACATCTCCGAGGCGAAAAACCAAAGCCTCGACGCGCTTGTCTATCTTCGCGAAGGATACGCGCCAAAGGAAGTCGTCGCGGCGTATCAGGCATATCAAAGACAGCTCAAACAATGTAATGCTCTGGATTTTGACGATCTTTTGCTCATGGTGCTGCATCTATTCACCCAGTATCCGGATGTGCTCGAAAAATACCGCAAGAAGTTTCACTATATCCTGGTCGACGAGTATCAGGACACAAACCTTGTGCAGTATCACATCGTCCGCAAACTCGCGAGCGAACACCGCAACATCTGCGTGGTTGGCGACGACGACCAGAGCATCTACGGCTGGCGCGGCGCGGATATCCGCAACATTCTTGAGTTTGAAAAGGACTTCCCGGGAGCTAGCGTTATCCGCCTCGAGCAAAACTATCGCTCGACGGAGGTCATCCTCAACGCGGCGAATATCGTCATATCCAACAACCGCTCCCGCAAGAAAAAAGCGCTCTGGACGCAGATCAAGGGCGGCGAACCCATCGACGTATATGAAGCCATGGACGAGCGGGACGAGGCAAACCGCATCGCCAACCGCATCCTTGAGGGCGCGCGCTATGGGGACCGAAACTACAACGACTACGCGATTCTCTACCGCACGCACGCGCAGAGTCGCGTGATTGAAATGTATCTGCAAAGCTACGACATCCCCTATCGCGTCTACGGCGGGCTCTCGTTCTTCCAGCGTGCGGAGGTGAAAGACATCGTAGCGTATCTGCGCCTTTTGCAAAA
>JAUYTF010000226.1 GCA_030695285.1 Eubacteriales bacterium
AACTCTCGCAAGATTGCTACAAGGAGCGCATGCATGATCATCATCGGAGAAAAACTGAACGGATTCATACCTTCTGTCGGAAAAGCGATTCGCGCGCGGGACGAAGCATTTCTGCGCGGCCTTGCGATCCGGCAGGAGGAAGCTGGTGCGGATTATCTGGATGTCTGCGCCGCCGTGGACAGCGAGGTTGAAGCGGAGACGCTGCTTTGGCTATCTCGGCTGGCAGAGGAGGCGTCTTCCCTGCCGCTTTGCATCGATTCTCCGAATCCGGATGTACTCGTCGCCGTGCTGCCGCACTGCAAGCGCGCGGGCATCGTCAACTCCGTCTCCATGGAGAACGGCAAGATTGAGACGATATTCCCGCTGATTGCCGACACAAACTGGAAGGTCATCGCGCTGACGTGCTCCAATTCCGGTGTGCCGGAAAGCGCGGAAGGCCGCCTCGCGCTCTTCGAGCAGATTCGCACCGCCGCAAAAACGTATAGTATCGCGGAGAGTCGGCTTTTGATCGACCCCATCGTGCATACGCTCTCGACGGATGAGCAGTCTCTCTCCACCTTTGCCGCCTGCGCAAAAGAGATTCGCGCGCGCTCAAAAGGCGCGCATGTGGTCAGTGGGCTTTCCAACATTTCCTTTGGTCTGCCTGCGCGCCCGGTGATCAACCATGCGTTTCTCGTGCTCGCCATGCAGGCGGGCATGGACGCCGCGATCATGGATGTTCTGGATCGCGAGATGGTAGGGCTCCTGCACGCGACAAGCGCTTTGTTAGGCAAGGACGAATACTGCATGGACTACATCACGGCGTTTCGCGAAGGACGCATCGGCCCGAAAAAAGATTGACTCGTCCTTTGACCATTTACGCTATTATGAAAGAGAAAACTATGAGCAAGATAGAGGAAATCGCAGCCGCCATCGAAACGGGCAAGGCAAAGATCATAGCAGAGCTGGTGCAGTCCGCCATAGACACAGGCGAAAACCCGATGGAGATTCTCAACCAGGGTATGGTGAACGCGATGAGTGTCATCGGAGAGCGCTTTAGCCGCGGCGAAGCGTTTGTGCCGGAGATGCTGATCTCCGCGCGCACGATGAAGAAAGGCGTAGAGGTGCTCAAGCCGCATCTGGCAAAAGACGCGGCAAGCGCCTATGGCACCGCTGTTATCGGTACGGTGCGGGGAGACATGCATGACATCGGTAAAAATCTGGTGGCGATGATGATCGAAAGCGCTGGCTTTGAGGTGGTCGATCTGGAAGTGGATGTTTCTCTGGAGCAGTTTGTTAAGGCAATTCAAACGCATGAAAACGTGCGTATCGTCGCGCTCTCTACGCTACTCACGACGACCATGCCCGCCATGAAGCAGATTGTCGCGGGGCTCAACCAACTGGAGAACCGCGATTCGTTTCGCATCATGGTCGGCGGCGCGCCGATCACAGAAGAATTTGCGCGGCAAATCGGCGCGGACGGCTACTCGGCAGATGCCGCCGCAGCAGCAGCGCTTGCAAAATCCCTCGCAAGTTGAGAAAGGACACCATGGACTGTCGTATCGTGTTTTTGCCCAGCAAAACCGAAATCAGCGTTCAAGCAGGAACGCCTGTTTTGCACGCTGCAAAGACGGCGGGCGTTTTTATAGACGCCCCCTGTGGCGGTAACGGAACCTGCGGCAAGTGCGCGGTGCAGCTCACGCAGGGCGGCACGACAGCGCGCGTGCTTGCCTGTGAAACAAAAGTTAAGCAGGATTGCACGGTTACGCTGGACAGCGCCGGAGAACTCGACACATTGCATGACGGAACCGAGCGAAGCGTATCTTTTGCGCCGTACCTAAATATAGTCCATGATTTACACGACGCATGCTTTGCCGCAATCGACCTCGGAACGACGAGCATCGTCTGTTATCTACTGGATGGCACAACAGGCGAACAGCTCGCCTCCGCAGGCATGCAAAACCCGCAGTCGGC
>JAUYTF010000233.1 GCA_030695285.1 Eubacteriales bacterium
TATACCGCCTGCCGTGCCGCCGCTTCTTCCATGGCTGTGGTCGAGGTGAACGCCTCCATGGGACGGATTGTCGCGGCGCCCACGGCGGGAGCTTCCGGCATTCTTGCTGGCGCACTCATCGAGGCGGGACGCCAGCGCGGCTGGTCGGACGAAACGTTGATCGAAGGCCTGTTTACAGCGGGCGCGGTTGGACTGATGTTCGCAAAGAATGCGACGATCTCCGGCGCGGGCGGCGGCTGCCAGGCGGAGACGGGCGTGGCGGCCTCTATGACCGCGGCAGCTCTGGTTGAAATCAGCGGCGGCGCGCCGATTCAGGCGCTGGACGCGGCGGCGATGGCGATGAAAAACGTCATGGGGCTCATTTGCGACCCCGTTGCGGGTCTGGTCGAGTGCCCGTGCATCAAGAGAAACGCACTCGGCGCGGTGAATGCCATGCTCTGCGCGGATATGGCGCTGGCGGGTATCACGAGCCTGATTCCGTTTGATGAAGTCGTTGCCGCGATGTATGCGGTCGGCAAAGATATGCGCGTGGAATATCGTGAGACCGCGCGCGGGGGACTCGCTACCACACCGACGGGCAAGGCTGTCGCGCAGCGGGTCAAGCGCCTTCAGGGCGACTGACCTGCCTTGCTTACAGATAGGATTGTGCAAAGGGGGAGCGTATGGGTGCAGCGAAAGGGCTCGGCGGTGGTCCGCGCGGGTTTTTAACGGAAGAGGAAAAAAAGAACAGACCAAAGCTGAGCAAACCGTTATTTAACCGCATCCTCGCGTATCTGAAGCCTTATCGTCTCCAGTTCTCGCTGGTATTGATCGCCATTCTGCTGGCGGCAGTGATCGGGCTTTTGCCATCGATCATCACCGGACGCATCGTAGACGAGGCGCTGACGGGCAGGAACCTACAGCTCCTGCTCCAGCTCTTATTGTATGCGCTCGTAACCCTGACCGTTTCGCAGGTGATCTTGGTTTTGCAGAGTTATATCAACTCCTGGATCTCGCAGCGCATCATCTTCGACATGAAAAACCAGATGTATGCGCATTTGCAGCGGATGCCGCATTCGTTTTATACCACGGAAAAACAGGGCGATATCTTAACGCGCATGGACAACGACATCAGCGGCGTTGGCAGCGTGATTTCAAACACGCTCGCAACATCCATCAGCAACGTCATGACCGTTATCGCAACGCTTGTTGCGCTGTTTGCGATGAACTGGAAGATGGCGCTTGTGGGGATAGCGGTCATTCCGTTGTTTGTGCTGCCGACGAGAAGCGTAGGGCGGACGCGCTGGAAGCTACTGGCAGAGGCGCAAAACAAGCGCGACGTGATGAACCAAATGCTCACAGAAACTCTCAGCGTTTCCGGTTCTCTGCTGATGAAACTCTTTACGCGCGAGGAGACGGAGTACGACAACTTTGCAAAGGTCAACGAAGAGGCGACGCGCATTGCCCTCAAGGAGCAGAGAAGTGGCAAGTGGTTTACCATGGCGATGGGCATGTTCACGCAGTTAGGTCCGCTTCTGATCTACTTTGCGGGCGGTTGGCTCATCATCAGCCAGCAGGACACCGCACTCACGGTCGGCACGATTACAGCGATGGTAGCGCTGATCAATCGCCTATATCGTCCGGTACAGACGCTGCTCGGACTCGGTGTAGACTTCACGCGTTCGCTTGCGCTCTTTACGCGCATCTTTGACTATTACGACAAGGAAGTCACCATCAAAAACGCGCCAAATCCGAAGAAACCACCGCTCGACACGCCGGATATCCGTTTTGAGCATGTTTCGTTTGCCTATGAGACGAAAGAACCGGTCATCAGAGATGTCAGCTTTTCGATACCGCCCGGGGATATCTATGCCATCGTCGGCCCATCCGGTTTCGGTAAATCGACGCTGGTCAATCTCTTGCTGCGCCTATATGACGTCAGAAGCGGGAGTGTATGCGTTTCCGGTGTCGATGTGCGCGATTTTGACCTGACGTATTTGAGGCAAAATATTGGCTTGGTTACGCAGGAAGCGTATCTCTTCAACGGCACAATCCGCGAGAATCTGCTGTATGCCAAACCCGGCGCAACGCAGCAGGAGCTGGAGAATGCCTGTCGGCTTGCGAACATCCACGACTTCATCGTGTCTCAGGAAGCGGGCTACGACGCCATGGTCGGCAACCGCGGACTCAAGCTCTCCGGCGGGGAAAAGCAACGGTTATCGCTTGCCCGCGTGGTGCTCAAAGAC
>JAUYTF010000240.1 GCA_030695285.1 Eubacteriales bacterium
ACCTGCCATGCTCTCGGCAAGAACAATAAGATTATCTTCGCGCCCGGACTCTTAAGCGGCACATCTGCTCCCAACTCAGGTCGCATTTCTGTGGGCGCAAAAAGCCCACTTACAGGAACGATTAAGGAGTCCAATTCAGGAGGTTCATTTTCACAGAAGATGGCTCGCCTTGGCATCAAAGCATTGGTGATCGAGGGATTTGCTGCCGAGGATAAGTTCTATGTCCTCAAAATCGATAAGAACGGTCTTGTATTGGACGAAGCGCCCACCGAAATTATTGGCGGATGCGGCAACTATGAAGCCATCAGACTTTTAAGCGAGAAGTACGGCTCGAATGTCGGTATCGCAATCGTTGGGCCTGCAGGTGAATATCGACTGCCTTCTGCCAATATCTCCTTTAAAGATCCTGACGGCAATATGCGAAGCGCAGGCCGTGGTGGGCTCGGCGCAGTGCTTGGCTCAAAAAAAATCAAGGCAGTTATCGTGGACGATACCGGCGCGGATAAGGTGCCCATTGTAGATCCTGAAAAATTCAAAGAAGCGTCAAAAGTGTTTGCAAAAGCGATTTTAGATCATCCGGTTTCGGGTCAAGGCTTAGCTGCGTACGGCACTGATGTACTCATCAACATACTCAATGAAGCCGGTGGTCTGCCTGCTGAAAACTTCCGTAGGGGGCGCATTGAACACAACGATATCATCTCCGGCGAAACAGTAAACGCCACCATCACTGAACGCGGTGGCGAAGGCAAGGTTTCACACGGGTGTCATCCCGGATGTATTATCCGCTGCTCACAATGGTATACAGATAAGCAAGGCAAGTACATCACCAGCGGCTTCGAGTACGAGACCATCTGGGGGCTTGGTGCCGACGCGTCGATCAAAGACCTCGACGAAATCGCTTACATCGATCGCGCAATGGACGATGTCGGCGTAGACAGCATCGAAACCGCCGTTTCGGTTGCCACCGCTATGGACGGCGGACTGATTCCATGGGGCGACGGCAAAGCTGTGCTGGAGATTGTGAAAGATATCGCAAAACCCACGCCGCTTGCAAGGCTAATCGCTGGTGGCTGCGCGATTGTTGGCAA
>JAUYTF010000246.1 GCA_030695285.1 Eubacteriales bacterium
GCAGCAGGAACGCTAACGCGGGAATGCTGAATCAGATAAATATTCCTACCTTTTGCGTTCATCTAAGCAAGGAGAATGTACTCAATGAAGCCAAGGATACGTGTCCCATTTTTTGAAACCAGCGTCAAAAACTATATCTATGGCGACGCAGTCTATGAACTCGCGAAAGCAGCCGACCGCGCAGCCATTGAGTATGACGTCGATGTGCTATTCATCGCGCCGTACACGGAGATCCGCCGAATCGCCGAAAACACAGAGCGGCTGATCGTCCTTGCGCCATATATGGACACCCTTCGCCCCGGGCGCGGCATGGCAGATGTGTTGCCTGAAGCGCTCAAAGCAGCTGGCGCGCAGGGCGTTGTGCTGAATCACTGCGAACGGCCGATGACGCTCACACAGATCAAGACCTGCATCGACCGCGCAAACGAACTGGACATGCTTTCTTTCGTGTGCGCGGATACGATCGCGGAAGCGCGCGCAATCGCGCAGCTGCATCCAGACATCATCAACCCCGAGCCGACCGAACTGATCGGATCCGGCAAAGCGAGTGACATGTCCTACGTGATGGAGGCGATTCGGGCCGTGAAAGCGATCGACCCAAATATCATGGTGGAACAAGCAGCCGGTATCACAACCGCTCAACAAATCTATGATTTCATCCTCGCAGGATCAGAAGGCGCAGGCGCTGCCTCCGGCATCATCCGCGCGGCAAACCCACACGCATTGTTGAACGAGATGGTAAGTTATGTGAAGAAAGCTCGCGAAGACCTGATCGCGCTGGGCAGACTTGAACCTGAGAAATCGCAAGGAGGCCGTTAGACATGGTATACAGAGAAGCTCTTTCACTGCAGAGCAACAATGGAATCGCCACTTTTCACAATGTGACGCAGGCGGCAAAGGACATCATCCACAGATCCGGCATCCGCAACGGCATCGTCACGGTGTACTCGCACCATACAACCTGCGCGGTCATCACGCAGGAGGCGGCATTCGACCAGTCGATGACCGGCCTTGAAACCCTTCAGCAGGACTTCATTGAGGGGCTGGAGCGCATCTTTCCGCTCTGCCGTCGCGAGGGCATCTATCTGCATCCGGGCCCCAAAGCGCTTGCTTTCGCAGAGGAGCACGGCGAAGACGCGCGCGGCTGCCACAACACTGACGCGCACCTTGTCTCGTCTCTGGTCGGCAGAAGCGAAACCATCGTGTTAATCGATGGGCAGCTTGACCTCGGTGAATTTGGGTTCATCTACTTTATCGACTTTGACACGACACGCGCCCGAACGCGCACAGCGCAAATAACCGTCATTGGCGAGTGACCTGTTCGCATGGTTGAAACGAGATTGATCGCGTGCCTGCGATTTGGATTGGAGGGAACACACTTGAACGAGGATCGCGCCTGGGAAATCGCGCAAAACGCGTACCGGATCGAAGCGGAAGCGATTCCGTATGCGCTCAGCGGAATCAACCGAATCGAGTTCTTGAAGGCCGTCGAGGCGCTGAAAAGTGCGCCGCGCATCGCGGCGAGCGGCTGCGGGCATTCCGGCATCTGCTGTCAGCATTTCGCGCATCTGATGTGCTGCATCGAACGGCCTGCCCGGTTTATCTCTCCTTCGGAAGCAACTCACGGCGCTACAGGTTATCTGCAAAAAGGCGACGTCATGCTCCTCGCTTCCCGAGGCGGAAAAACTGCAGAGCTTTTACCCATACTTTCAATTTGCAATCAAAAAGGGGTCACCGTCATTGCTGTCACGGAGAATTTGGAGTCGCCTCTTGCAAAAGGCGCCGATATCGTGCTGCGGATGCTGGTGACGAAAGAGGTCGATCCGTTTAACGAGCAAGGCACAACCAGTTTTACCGTGCTTTCGGTTCTCTTTGATGCACTGCAAGCCGCGTTGATTGAGGTAACCGGGTTTCAAAGCGCGCAGTTCGCGCTCATCCATCCCGGCGGGGCTGTTGGGGAGCGGTTGAATTCCATTAAGTAGCGTAGTGCTTTACATGGTATTCCTCTTATTAGTTGGTAGCGCCGCTGCTTTTGTGTAAGACGAAATGTCAGATAATCTTAAGTAGCACCGAGGGGCAAGGCTCTTATCTGCCTCGTACCATACCCGGAACTCAAGCTTATTTCACCCCAACCTTAATCTCCGCTCCATTGTAAAACACAAACCGTATCCCTCCGTTCCCCCCCCACGATCCCCTTCTCCACCATGACCGTCCAGTTGGTGTCGTCCCATGCTTCAAGTACCTGCGGGTTCATCTTCAGCGCGCGTAAAACAACGTCTTGGCTTTATCCTGCTGTTGAAGCAAGGTTCGTTCAGTTTTCAGCTTTTCAAGCTCGCCGAGCACGTCCTCATATCGCTTATTCAGGCTGTTGTGCTTTTTCAAATACTCCTCCTGCGACTGAGCAGATGAGGAGTTTTCATTAACTAACGACCTGACTAGCTCGGCAACAATTTCGCATTCCTCGCTCAGTCGCGCAATTTCGGCATCAACATCATTCAAATCCGTCAGCGTTCGACACATGAGCTCGCAATCCGCAATGACCTGCGTTTTATTCGCCATCATCTGGTTATATGCCTGTATAAACATCCTTTGTATCGTTTCGGTGTCAAGGGCCGGAGTGCTACACTTTTTCTCGATTTTTTCGTTGCATTGCCAGATTACCCTGCGGTATCGGTCCGTGGAATGCCATACTTTGGATCCATAATACCCGCCGCAATCGGCGCAGACCAGTTTGCTGGATAATACGCTCTTTCCGCTGTATGCCCTGCCGAGCTGTTTCCGTCTAGCAATTTCAACCTGAACCTGATCCCATTCCTCCGGCACAATGATCGCCGGATGGCTGCCTTCCACATAGTACTGTGGAACTTCGCCTTCATTGGCCTTCATCTTTTTTTGAAGGAAGTCCACAGTGAACTTCTTCTGTAAAAGAGCATCGCCTTTATACTTTTCGTTGGTCAGGATGCTGTCCACCGTCGTCTTGCTCCATTTGCTGCTCCCCCCCGGTGACGGAATGTTAAGCCTTTCAAGGTGTTTGCAGATTTCGACTGAGGTTTTCCCATCGCAATAAAGCCGATAGATGAGCCTGACAACAGCAGCTTCACTCTCCACGATGGCAGGGCGACCGTTCTCCCCTTTTTCGTAACCGAGGAACCGTTTGTATGGCATCTGCACCTTCCCGTCGGAGAACCGCTTACGTTGCCCCCAAGTCACATTCTCAAAAATGGATCGTCTCTCTTCCTGTGCTAGAGACGACATGATCGTAATCAGCAGTTCGCCCTTCGCATCAAAAGAGTAAAAACCCTCTTTCTCAAAATAGCACTCTACGCCGTTCTCTTTTAGTTTTCGTATCGTAACCAGGCTGTCCACGTTGTTACGGGCAAAGCGGCTGACCGACTTGTTAACAATAAGGTCAATTTTTCCAGCAAGCGCGTCGGAGACCATCTCTTTAAAGCCCTCACGCTTCTTTGTGTTGGTGCCAGAGATCCCCTCGTCGGTGTACACCTTCATGAACATCCATTCCGGCTTTGACTGAACGTAGTTCGTGTAATAATCGACTTGTGCCTCATAGCTGGTAAACTGCTCATCGCTGTCGGCGGAAACACGAGCGTACCCTGCGACACAGCGCTTTTCTGACGATGCTGAAGGTAAATGCGTTAAAGGGTTAATGGTCGACGGTATGACTGTCACTTTTGGCATTGTTGTTTATTCCTCTCCAAGGTTCGTTGCTGGGCGGCAACTTTCATTTCATCCGTCCAGCTTTGGCTGCGTGATTTATCTTTCCATTGCAAACTGATCTCTGTTCCGTCTTAAAACGATAAATCAACGTGTTTCCATCGCAAACTTGAATGCGATCGACTCTGTAGCGAAAGTCCTTTTCATGAAACGTGGCTAAGCCTAGAGCCGTTGAGGTGACGCTCATCAGGGTATCTTCCGGTACACGCTTTGAAGCGCAGGCAGATTTACCAAATGTGTTGAACCTTCCGCAAGTCCAGACTGGGCCGGCATGCGTTTCTTTCCGATGATAGTTTCCGCCGCATGCGCTGCAAATGATTTTCCCACGAAACGGGTGTGTAGCCTTGCCGGCTACTGGTTTTTGAACCTTGCAGCACGGCGGGTTATCTCCGCCTGAACCGCATCAAACGTTTCAATGCTGACGATCGCTTCATGCGTTTCCTCCGCATGAAACATCGGGTGCTCGCCTTGATTGACAATCTTTCTTTTCGTCAAGTGGTTCTTCCGATAGGTTTTCTGCAAAAGCAAACTGCCTGTGTAGGCGTAGTTTCGTAGAATCACCATAATCGTACTCTGGTACCAGGGCTTTCCGTTTCGGGTTTTGTTGCCTTCCGCATTTAACCTTTACGCGATGGTGTTGTATCCACGCCCCTCAAGGTACCATCGAAAAATCTTCTTAACCAGCACGGCTTCCTCCGGAAAAACGACGTATCTTCCATTTTCGGAGCGGTATCCATGTATGGTACTGCTCCAAGGCTTCCCCTCTTCAAAGTTCTTACGGATCCGCCATTTCTGATTTTCACTCGCCGATCGGCTCTCCTCTTGCGCGTATGAGGCGAGGATGGTCATCATGAACTCGCCGTCGCCGCTCATCGTATGGATGTTCTGTTCTTCAAAATAGTAAATGTCCACCCCCATCGCTTTGCATTCACGCACAGTCTGCAAGAGCGAGACCGTGTTTCGAGCAAAGCGGGAGATGGACTTCGTCAGTATCATGTCAACTTTTCCAGCGCGGCAATCGGCGATCTGACGTTGAAAACCTTCTCTGGTGTCTTTTGTGCCGGTCTTTGCTTCATCCACATAAACACCGACGTAAATCCATTCGTTGTGGCTTTGAATGAATTTGCTGTAGTAGCTCACCTGTGCGGACAATGAGTGAAGCATCGCATCCTTGCCGCTGGAGACTCGGGCATACGCGGCAACCTTCTTTTTCTGTTCGAGCTTTGGCGATCTGGACCCTGCAACCATGTTTAACACAGTCGTAGGGCTCTTTTAATAGTTTTCGCGATTAACAAATTTATCGAGAAGTCGTTACCGTGTGCATAATTTAACGATTCCTCCGAGCGAAGCAGACGAGGCTTATTCCGTCACGAAACATAGGTGCATGCTCCGAAATGCGAGTTCTGCTCAACCACTGAAACCTAGCTAGTTTTCCGAGTATCTCATTTGTTGCGATGCGTTCAATCTTTTCGAAATTAGTCTTGATGCGAACACCTGACAAATACCAACCACGGTCCCTTCAAAAGCTAATCCATACAAGGCAATACCGTTTTTACAAAAATGTCTACAACCGCTGGATCAAATTGGCTTCCTGCGCATCGTTTCAGTTCCTCTGCAGCAAGCGTTTTACTAATAGCCGCGCAGTACGGTCTGCTAACGGTCATTGCATCAAAA
>JAUYTF010000249.1 GCA_030695285.1 Eubacteriales bacterium
GCTTCCCGCAAAGTCGAGTATGACCAGATCGGGATAGGCGGCAACTGCGCCCTGCGCGGTGGGCATGTCGGTGCAGACAAAGTCGACCGTGCCGGTTGCAAGCGCCATGAGCATTGCGGGCGCGGTTTCGGCGGCAGGCTGCACTTTTGCGTCCTTGATCTGCGGCAGGCAGGTGTCATACCAGATGGTGCCGAGCTGGCTCGTGCAGGTGCCGCCCGCAAAGTCGGAGATGCCCTTGGCTGAGGCGAAGCTGCCGGTGCCGCTCGTCAGGCAGACAATGGTTGCGTAGAGATAGGGGCCTGCGAAGTCGACGACTTCCATGCGCTCCGGCGTCATGGACTGACCCGCGATGACCGCGTCAATCTGGCCCGTCTGCACGGCGGGAATCAGCGAGTCCCAGTCGAGACGGACGATTTCGAGCTGCCAGCCGTTGGCCTCGCAGAGTTTTTTCGCCATCATGACATCGTAGCCGTTGGCAAACTCCCTGGAGTCCTTGATCGGCACCGCGCCGTTACTATCGTCCGGCTGCGTCCAGTTATAGGGCGCGTAGGCGCACTCCATGGCGACGGTGAGAATGCCGTCCTCCACGCCGGAGACGGCTTGGGTCGCGGCGGGCTTTGCGGCGCACGCAACGCTGCTGATGCAGAGCATCAGGGCAAACAACAGGGCAATGATCTTCTTCATTTTGATTTTTATTTCCTCTCTTTATTATCCTAATTCTCATGCTATTCCCTTCGGAAAGGTCGAAGAAGCGCAAAAAAACACGCTTTCCGAAAAATGGAAAACGCGCGGTCATGCATGCGATGATGCGGTGCGGAAACTGACCATTCCGCCCCTGACCGATGACAGCGCTCCACTTTCGTGACAGTCTGCGACATATTCTCCCGCAGCCCAGCACCCTTTCCCTCCGCTAGTACGGTGGGTTGGATGCTTCGGCGGCAGCCCCTTTCGCGTGAAAACACGCTACTCTTGACAACCGCGCCTCTCTCATCAGACCTATGAAATTGTAATGTTAGTTTATCATATATGATTTGGTTGTCAAGGGAACGATCCCGAAAGCAATTACGCTAACAAAAAAACGGCTGCCCGTTCGGGCAGCCGCCTTGCGCTTGTTCGTTTTGTCGTTCAGGTACCCAAATATGCCGCCTTGACGGCTTCGTTGGTGAGCAGCTCTTTGCCGGGGCCGGACATCGTGATGCGTCCTGTTTCCATAACATAACCCATGTCCGCGGTTGAGAGCGCCATGTTCGCGTTCTGCTCGATGAGCAAAATCGTCACGCCGCGCTTATTGATCTCCTTGATGATGCTGAATATATCCCGCACGATCAGGGGCGCTAACCCCAGCGAAGGCTCGTCCATCATCATGAGTTTCGGGCGGCTCATGAGCGCGCGCCCGACCGCGAGCATCTGCTGCTCTCCGCCGGAGAGCGTGCCGCCCGCCTGCCAAGAGCGTTCCTTGAGCCGCGGAAACAGCTCATAGACCCAGTTGATGTCCGGTGTGATGTCGTCCTTGCGCATATATGCGCCCACGCGGAGATTTTCCAGCACCGTCAGGTCGGGGAATATCCGCCGCCCTTCGGGCACCAGCGTGATGCCGCGGCTGACGATGGTCGTCGTATCCTTGCCGGCTAAGCTCTCGCCTTCAAACTCGATGCTGCCGCTCTTGAGCTTTACCAGCCCCACAATGGCGCGCAGGGTGGAGCTCTTGCCCGCGCCGTTTGCGCCGATGAGGGTGACTATGTCGCCCTTTGGCACGTCAAAGCTGATGCCCTTGACGGCCTCAATGCCGCCGTAGTTGACCTTTAGATCTTTTATGCTCAGTATGATGTCGCTCATTCCGCCACCCCCAGATACGCGTTGATGACCTTCGGGTCCGCCTGCACGACGGTAGGCGTGCCGTTGCTGATGAGCCGGCCAAAGTCGATGACATAGATGCGATCGCTAAACTGCATGACCAGATCCATGTGGTGCTCGATCATGAAGACGGTGAGGTCGTATTTGTTCTTAATCTGCACGATGAACTCGCCCAGCTCCTGCGTCTCCTGCGGGTTCATGCCCGCGGCGGGCTCGTCCAGCAGCAAGAGCTTCGGGTCGGTCGCGAGCGCGCGCGCAATCTCCAGGCGGCGTTGCAGGCCGTAAGGCAGGCTCACCGCGAGGTCGCTTGCATATTGCAGCAGATTCTGCTCTTCAAGCAAGGCGGCCGTCTCCTCGCGCATGCGCTTCTCTTCTTTGTAAGAGAGCCGCAGCGTTGCGGTAAACACGTTTTGCTTGGCGCGCATGTGCTTTGCGGTGAGCACGTTGTCAAACACCGTCATGCTCTTCCAAAGCCGGATGTTCTGGAACGTCCGCGCGATGCCAAGTTTGGTCACCATATCCGGCGTGGGGTCTACGGTGTGCACATTCACATACTGCTTTGCGTTTTCGCCCGCGTAGAGCTTTTTCATCTTGCCGCGCGGGTGGTTTGCCACGATGGTCTTGCCGTTGAAGGAGATGACGCCGTTCGTGGGATCGTAAATGCCCGTGATGCAGTTAAACGCGGTGGTCTTTCCCGCGCCGTTGGGGCCGATGAGGG
>JAUYTF010000255.1 GCA_030695285.1 Eubacteriales bacterium
GGTGACTCATGTCCCAATAGTTCAGTGCGCCATCCGCGCTGGCAACATCCATCGAACCGATGGAAACGCCACCGAGCCAGAAATCGTAATCGAAGCTGTACACCTTGCCGATCATCTGCTGAATCGGCTGTGGGTCAATCACGCACTTGATTCCAAGCACAGTCAGGAACATGTCCTGATATGCTTGCAACTGTGTCTGCGAACCCTGCGATTCGTAACAAAGCATGGATAACTCCGGCACGTCTTCGATGGTCGCACCGAGTTCCGTTAGCGCCAATTGTAAGAATTCCTGCGCTTTTGCCACGTCTGCGGTGATGTTGATGCCTGCTCCATCAGCGATCGGATATTCGTCTACATATTTCCCGCTGATACCGTTCGCGTCCGGATCGATCAAACGACTCGCAGGGGTCTGCCCGGGCAATACAGTCGCGCAAGCCGCACTGCGATCCAGCGCGTAGCTCAACGCACGCCTGAAGTTTACATTGGAGAGAAATCGGCCGGAATCCGCTGTCTTGCCGTTCATATTAATATGCAGGAATTGATCCGTGTTACAGTATGTAACCCCGTCATAGCCCGCATCATACAGCTGTTGGTAATAAGCTGGATCAGCAAAACTGGCCAGATCGATCGTGCCGGTGAGCATCATTTCAACGGCGGTATCGTTAGCTACGTTCGCGATACCGGTAAGTTTTGTAATGTTGATGCTATCTGCGTTCCAGTAGTTCAGGTTTTTCTCAAGAACAATTGTGTTTTCATGCGACCATTCGGTGATCACAAACGGGCCGTTACCTAGAACCATATCCTTCTCGGAGCCATAGGCGACACCAGCCTGCTCTACAAACGCCTTGTTAACAGGATGAAATCCGTTGGAATTGAGGCTGTAGAGGTTTCCGAGGCCGGGGGCTTTGAATGTAATCTCCAGCGTTTTATCGTCCAATGCTTTATAGCCAACATCGGCGGCAGTCATTGTGCTTTCCGCATACTCCTGCGCATTCAATACGTTATATCCGGTCGACGCTTGAGAATGACCCAGTGCCGCATCGATCAAGCGAAAGAACGAGTACACAAAATCGTTTGCAGTCAGCGGGGTGTTATCGCTCCATACGCTATCACGAAGATGGAATGTATAGGTCATTCCGTCGGCAGAAGCATCCCAGGTTTCTGCGATGCCCGGAATTATTTCGCCGTTTAGCAAGCGGATTAACCCTTCCGTCGTATAGCTGACGATGTTATTCGACTCATCATCCGCGCTCTCCGCCGGGTCTAGCGAAGTTGAGTCATATGCGCGTGCCCAAGTAAGTTCTTTCACAACTGGCTCCGCCGGGGCTGCGCTCGCCGCAGCTGCTTCGGTTGCCACCGCATCCGTGTCGCTTCCTTCGCTCTCGACGGCCTGCTTGGAGCAGCCCGCAGCAAGCGAAAGGATCATCATGAATGCCACCAGAATTGCAAAGTACTTTTTCATTTGATTTCCTCCTTCGTTATTGCTCTCTTGTCAGTTACACTTTTTACCGTTGGTTAATGTCCTCAACGAGACAGCGTTTCGCTGTCCCAGCATCGCGCTTGAGCAGCGCTTCAACGATTAATTTATGGTAATTCTGCCAGGCGACGCGCATTTCAGGTGAAACGTATTGCTCCACTCTCGATGCTGATCCTAACAGTGTTTCCATCATACTGATTACGTATTTATCCCCTGTTTGCCTGGCCATATCCATGTGAAACTTTGAATTTTTCGTGCTCGCTCCTTCGATACCGTCGACATCCGGGACAACACTAGAGTAGAGCGAGAGAATGGTTTCGTCATTTACTTCCGCGCAGATAATGTCTATAACGAGTGATTCTACAGCAATACGCATGCGCTTGAGTTGCTCCATTTCGCGTGGCGTTAGTGTTGTCACCATATAACCACTGCGCGGGTAACTTGTCAGATGGCCTTCTGCGCACAGTCTGTGAAGTGCTTCGCCAGCCGTCACCTTGCTAACCCCATATTTCTCAGCGATGTCGCGCTCCACGATGAGTTCGTTTGGCGTGTATCCGGCATTAAAGATGTCTTGTTTGAGCTGCGCATACACATTATCTATCAGCTTCATACCATCCCCCGTTTATCGGTTGTTTCGCAATCCGTCCAGAAAAACCGCTCTTTGCAGGCCGTTTCAAGATGTGCTAAAAATGCTTCGATACGTTCGCTCGTAGTCGCAATATTCAGTCTGACAAAGCCACTGCCGCCCGGGCCGTAATCCGTTCCGAAATCGGCAACAATCAACGCTTCGTTGAGTAAGAACGAGCGCAGCGCTTCGTCAGAAAGTCCGAGATTACGCAAGTCAACCCAAACCACGAAGCTCCCCTCTAGTGGAGAAGCGGTTATCATCGGAAGACGTTCCTTGAAAAAGCTGCAAATACGCAAATAGTTTTTTATAACATGTTGTTTCATTGACTGCAACCAGTCAAATCCTGCTTTAGAATACCCGGCTATCAGCGCATTGTAGAAGAATGGATCTATGCTACCAAAATGATCTCGCTTGCGTTGCTCCAAATATCGTCTACGTAGAGTATGATCTTTTATAATCAGATTTGCATGGTTAACTCCGGTGAGGTTAAAGGCTTTACCAAGTGAGGTAGAGGTGATTCCGAAAACAGGATCAACTTCGACATATGCCAATGCAGTATGACCGTTGAAAGTAATCTCGGCGAAAATTTCATCGGAGAACACTACGACTCCATACCGGTTTGCCAAAGATGCGATATGAAGCAGATCCTCTGGCGCAAAAACCTTTCCGGTAGGATTGTGGGGATTGCATAATACCAACAATTTGTTTTTCGGTTCCGACATCAGTGTTTCAAGGTGAGTAAAATCAATCGTGTATACACCATCTTTTTCAATCAGAGGGTCGCTGATCACGATGCGGCCATTGTCCCTGATATTCACGTCGTAACGGTAATAAGACGGATGCTGAACGATGACTCCGTCCCCTTGATGTGTAAATGCGCGCATTGCGGTGCCAAGCGCAAAAATCGTGCCAAGAGTAGGAACGATTTCTTCTGCCGTAACATCAAATGCACGAACCGACTCCATCCAATGGCAAATAGCCACACGAAACGCCTCATCTGCCAGCGTAAAACCATAAATGCCACGTTTTGAGAAGTCAGCGAGAGTTTGAGTAATTATTGGCGCTGTGGCAAAATCCATTTCTGCTCCCGCCATCACGACCGCTTGCTCAGGGCATCTCGCTTCCAATGCCGTAGTAGCCTTCATATTGCCGATGTTTTGTAGGTTTATTAAGGTTTCGAAATTATACTCCATATCACACATTCCGAAATTCAAATTTTTATCTTGAAACATAGTTACTGAGATACTCAGTGAGTAATATAATAATATTTGATCTTACGTGCTCTTGTCAAGCTCTGTATCTGAGGAATACAACTTCATACGCGTTTTGTGAGGAATCCCCTCGCAAAGCTGACATAGCCGAGCAAGTAAAAGCTCAGACGCTAAGATGTTTTTCTCTTTCCTAACACTGTAGCTGGTCCAGTTTTCGTGGGCTTGGTCATGCGTACTTCAACTATGTCAAGCTCGACTATTCCCGTCTCTGCACGCCGACAGACAACCCGCGTATCGAATCCTTCAACGGCAGCTCCGGGGCGAATGCCCAAACATGAACTGTTTTATGTCTCTGGAGGACGCAAAGACAAAATAGGGCGCTGGCGAAGGGACTACAGCGAGTTCCGTCCGCACAGCGCTACTATAAACCTGTATTGGAGTAATTTTTTTACTATTCCAAGATAACTTACCATCATTGCGTCAGTCATCATGGCATTAATCATAGCGCCGACTATCCACCCGTGCGGGACTCTAATCAGCGCAGATAAATGCGATTTCGGGTCGATCATACACCCCTTTTATTGGGCATCCTGCCATGCGGGCAAAGCCACATGGCAGAACGCCGTCTGCTCCAAATATGAACTGTCGTTTTGCCGTGGTTAAGCTTTTTTCTTAGCCTGGCTGAT